>NZ_JBVVQE010000002.1:0-197928 GCF_055811435.1 Mesorhizobium sp. WSM4837 | reverse complement strand
GTGCGCGGGGGGGGGTCGTTGCGGCAGTGCGCGGCCTGAACCGACCCCACCCGCCTCGCTTCGCTCGGCACCCTCCCCTCAAGGGGGAGGGAGCGGCCTTATTTCACCAATCCCTTTTCCTTGTAATACCGCTCGGCACCGGGATGCAGCGGCACCGGCATGCCGTCGAGCGCCTTGGCCATGTCGATCGCCTTGGCGGCCGCGTGGGCAGCAGTGAGCTGGTCGAGATTTTCGAACAGCAGCTTGGTCATCTGATAGCCGGTCTCGTCGGAGACGTCGGCGTGGGTGATGAGGAAATTGCCGACGGCGGCGGTCGCGACGTCCTCGGTCTGGCCTTCATAGGTGCCCTTGGGAATGGTCACCGAAAGATAGGGCGAGCCGATCTTGGCGACGTCCTGCGCCGGTACGGCGACGACGTTGATCGGCACCGAAGTGGCGAGGTCGCGGATCGAGGCGACGCCAAGGCCGGCCGATTGCAGCGTGGCGTCGAGCTGGCGGTTCTTGATCAGCTCGACCGATTCGGCGAAGGGCAGATACTCGACCCGTCCGAGATCCTCGTATTTCAGCCCGGCGGCGGCGAAGATGGCGCGGGCGTTGAGCTCGGTGCCGGAGGCCGGCGCGCCGACCGACAGGCTCTTGCCCTTGAGGTCGGCAAGCGTCTTGATGCCGGATTCCTTGCTGGCAACGATCTGGATATAGTTGGGATAGATGGCGGCGACGCCGCGCAGCTTGTCGAGCTTGCCCGGGAAACCGGCCTCGGTGTTGCCCTCGGCGGCCAGTTTGACGGCATCGCCGAGCGCGAAGGCGATCTCGCCCTTGCCCTGCTGCAGCAGGTTGAGGTTCTCGACCGAGGCCTTCGTCGCCTGCACCTGGGTGCGGGCGCCCTCAATGCCCTTGCCGTAGATTTCCGACAGTGCGACGCCGAGCGGATAATAGACGCCCGAGGTGCCGCCGGTCAGCACGTTGATGAATTCCTGCGCCTTGGCCGACACCGCGCCAAGGCCCAGCGACAGCGCCAGCGTGCCGGCGACAATAAATTTCGTCCTGAAATTGTGCATGTGATCTCCTCCCTGAAATATCTGCCACCGCGCGACCCGAGGCGAGTTTAGACAGCAGGCGGGAAATGCCAACCCGCAATAATATCCATTAGACGAACGGCTGAGTGATGCCGCAACGCATGGCCGCTTGCGCGATGTGCGATCGGAGCCGAAAGATTTTCGCAGAGCCTGTCGAAATCGCGCGAGGCCGCGCGACATACGTTCGGCTCGCAACGATGCGGCCTTCGAAAATGGAGAAGACCATGCGATACATGCTTTTGATCTACGTGAACGAAGCCGCGATGGCGGCCGCGCCGACGGAGAAGACGTACGAGATCAGCGCAGCCTATGGCGCCTATACCGAGGCGTTGAAGAAGTCCGGCTCCTGGTTGGCCGGTGACCGGCTGAAGCCGACCCAAGCCGCGACCTCGGTGCGGATGGCCAACGGCAAGACCAACGTGCTCGACGGTCCCTATGCCGATACCAAGGAGCAGCTCGCCGGTTTCTATATGATCGAGGCGGAGGACGCCGACGCGGCTATTGCCTGGGCGGCGCGATGCCCAGCTGCCAGCACCGGCACAGTCGAGGTGCGGCCGATCTGGGAACAAACCATGTGATGACGAATGACCTGGAGGTCGCCCGGGCGGCGGCGGAAGCGGCCGCCCGGCAAAGCTACGGCAAGCTCATCGCCTTCCTCGCCGCCCGCACGCGCGACGTGGCCGGCGCCGAGGACGCGCTGGCCGACGCCTTTGCGGCGGCGCTGGAGCGCTGGCCGCAAACCGGCGTGCCCGAGAAGCCGGAAGCCTGGCTGCTGGCGGTGGCGCGCCGACGTCGCGTCGATGCGATCCGGCGGCGGCTGACCAGCGAGGCGGGCCGCGACCATCTCAGGCTGATCGCCGAGGAGATCGAGGCACGCATGGCCGACGAAGACCTGCACGACGAGCGGCTGCGGCTGATGTTTGCTTGCGCCCATCCCGCGATCGAAGCCGGCGTGCGCGCGCCGCTGATCCTGCAGACCATTTTAGGCTTCGACACAGCGACGATCGCCTCGGCCTTCCTGGTGTCGCCGGCAACGATGGGCCAGCGCCTGGTGCGCGCCAAAAGCCGCATCCGCGAGACCGGCATTCCGTTCCGCGTGCCGGAGCGGGCAGAGCTTGGCGAGCGGCTGGATGCGGTGCTGGAAGCGATCTACGCCGCGTTCGCCGAAGGCTGGGCCGACCCGGACGGCACCGAAACCCGGCGCCGCAATCTCGCGACCGAAGGCATCTGGCTCGGCCGGCTGGTAGCCTCGCTGATGCCGGATGAGCCGGAAGCGCTCGGCCTGCTGGCGCTGATGCTGTTTGCCGAGGCGCGGCGTGCGGCGCGGCGCAACGCCGCCGGCGACTATGTGCCATTGGCCGAGCAGGAGCTTGGGCTGTGGGACGGCGCGTTGATTGACGAAGCGGAGACATTGCTGAAGCACGCCGCGGCCAAGCGCGTCGTCGGCCGCTACCAGCTCGAGGCAGCCGTGCAATCCGCCCATACGACAAGGCGGCTGACCGGCCGGACCGACTGGGCCGCGATCAAACAGCTCTATGATGCGCTGTCGGTGATTGCCGGCTCGCCGGTGGTCTCGATCAACCGCGCGGTGACCCTTGCGGAGGCCGAAGGCGCCGCGGCGGGATTGAGTGCACTTGATGAGCTTGGTGGAGACAAGCGACTGCATGATTATCAGCCTTATTGGGCCGCCCGCGCGGGCCTTCTGGCCAGGCTCGGCAAAACTCGGGAGGCTACCGAGGCGTATAACAGGGCGATCGGCCTCGAACGCGACCCGGCCGTGCGCCGGTTCCTGCAGGCACGACGGGCTGGGCTCGCAGCCGAAGAATGAGGTCCGGGAAAGGCCGGGGTCAGACATGATCCGATGTTTAGGATCTAAGGCCGACCGCTGGTGCCGCCCCTCATTGCCCTGCCCGTCCTCCGCAGCAGCTGCGGAGGGTGGACCGGGCATTTCTCCCCGTAAACGGGGAGAAAGAGGCTGGTCGCGGTGTCGGCACTTTTTTCTGCAACGCTGGCGATTGGCGAACCCGTCAATGAGAGCACCCCCTCGCCCCGTTTACGGGGAGAGGATGCCGGCAGGCAGGTGAGGGGCGGCGCCGGCTTCGACAATTGGCGGGGCGCTACGGAGGCGCGGGAAACCGCAACCGCAGGCCGGCACAAATAGCAATATGCCCTAAGCCCCCAGCCCTTCGAACAGGATCGTCGACAGATAGCGTTCGGCGAAGGACGGAACAACGACCACCAGGTTCTTGCCCTCATTCTCCGGCCGCGAGCCGACGACGATCGCCGCCTGCAGGGCAGCGCCCGACGAGATGCCGACCGGCACGCCTTCGAGGCGGGCGACGAGCCGCGCATTGGCGACCGAATCCTCGTTGGAGACCTTGACGATCTCGTCATAAATGGTCGTGTCGAGGATCTTCGGCGCGAAGCCGGCGCCGATGCCCTGGATCTTGTGCGGGCCGGGCTGGCCGCCCGACAGCACCGGCGAGGCTTCCGGCTCGACGGCGACGACATGCACGGAGGGCTTGCGCTGCTTCAGCACCTGGCCGACGCCGGTGATGGTGCCGCCGGTGCCGATGCCGGCGACGAAGATGTCGACTTCGCCATGAGTGTCGTTCCAGATTTCCTCGGCAGTGGTGCGGCGGTGAATTTCCGGATTGGCGGGATTCTCGAACTGCTGCGGAATGATGGCGTCGGGCAGCGTCGCGGCCAGTTCGTCGGCCTTGGCGATGGCGCCTTTCATGCCTTTCGGCCCTTCGGTCAGCACCAGTTCGGCACCGAGCAGCGCCAGCATCTTGCGACGTTCGACCGACATGGTTTCCGGCATGGTCAGGATCAGCTTGTAGCCCTTGGCGGCGGCGGCGAAGGCGAGCGCGATGCCGGTGTTGCCCGAGGTTGGCTCGATCAGCGTGGTCCTGCCGGGCGCAATCCTGCCCGATGCCTCCAGCGCCTCGATCATCGAGACGCCGATGCGATCCTTGACCGAGCCGATCGGGTTGAAGAATTCGAGCTTGGCCAGCAGATTGGCGACGACGCCCTTTTCCCCGGCGAACTTGTCGAGCCGCACCAGCGGCGTGTCGCCGATCGTCTCGGTGATCGAATTGTAGATGCGGCCGCGGCCGGGCACAGGCACGGTGGTGGCGGGCTTGTTCATTGGTTTCGCTCCCAAGAGGTCAGATGGGCAAGGGTCAGGCAATCAAGTGAGTCAGGCAACTAAGTCTCGACCAGGCAGGATAAAGCCTTCGGCCGCGCAAGCTAGTCTGCCGTTTGAAAATATCCGACGTGGTCGCATGCTGAATACATCCTCGCCCGCAGGTGACGGCCAGATGCAACCGCCGCCGCCCTCGGGGCAGCGCATCACTTGCCGGTCGGCCCCAGACCGCGTCGCCGGAGACGACGAAGCCGCTCACGAGATCCTCATGCTCGCCGGTCGGCTAGCCGTCCTTGCACCTTTCGGGCTCAGTTCCCGGCGGCGTAGAAATCGTCGTCGAGGCGCTTTTCCAGCGCGACGAGATCGGCCGGCAGCGGCAGGCCCATGGCGCGCATCTCCCCCAGCTTTTCGCGCAACTGCTCCTGCACTTCATGCTGATCCTCGGGCTGGTTGATCATCTGCTCGAGCAACAGGCTGATCTGAGCCTTGAATGATTCCAGCGCCATTTTTTTCTCCTTGAGGTTCCCTTAAGCGTGTCGCGTTGGAAGGATCCGTGCGATGCGCTTCGGTTTTTTGGGCGACTTGCATTATCGCAGCATGCGGGAAATAAGCTGCGCGGTATAGTCGACCATCGGCACGATGCGTGCGTAGTTCAGCCGGGTCGGGCCGATGACGCCGAGCGCGCCGATGACGCGGGCGTCCTTGTCGCGATAGGGCGCCACGACCAGCGACGAGCCCGACAGCGAAAACAGCTTGTTCTCCGAGCCGATGAAGATGCGCACGCCGGAGCCTTCCTCGGCGAGGTCGAGAAGCTGGATCAGCCCGTCCTGCGTCTCCAGATCCTCGAACAAATGCCGCAGCAGCTCGATGTCGGCCTGGGCGGTGACATTTTCCAGCAGATTGGCGCGACCGCGCACGATGAGACGCGCCGGCAAGCCGCTCTCGGCGCCTGCCCAGACAGCAAGGCCCTTCTCGACCAAATCCTGCGACAGCGTGTCGAGGGCGGCCCTGGTTTCTTCCTTGATGCGGGCGATCTCGACCCGCGCCTCGGCCAGCGTGCGACCGCGGATATGGGCGTTGAGGAAATTCGAGGCTTCGTGCAGTTGCGAGACGGTGATGCCGGCGGGCAGGTCGACCACGCGGTTTTCGACGTCGCCGTTCTGCGACACCAGCACGGCCAGCGCCTTGTTCGGCTCGAGCTGGATGAATTCGATATGCTTGAGCGCCACCTCGTTCTTGGCGGCAAGCACGAGGCCGGCGCCGCGCGACATGCCGGACAGCATCTGGCTCGCCTCGGTGAGCATGTGCTCCAGCGTCGCACCAGAGCCGGAGGCGCGTACCTGCGCCTCGATGGTGCGGCGCTCCTCGTCGGAGAGATCGCCAAGCTCCATGAAGGCATCGACGAAGAAGCGCAGGCCGGCCTGGGTCGGCAATCGGCCGGCCGAGATATGCGGTGCGTAGATCAGGCCGAGATGCTCGAGATCGCTCATCACATTGCGGATGGTGGCCGGCGACAGCGAAGACGGCAGGATACGCGACAGGCTGCGCGATCCGACCGGCTCGCCGTCCTTCAGATAGGAATCGACAATGCGCCGAAAGATGTCGCGCGAGCGCATGTCGAGCGATTGAAGGGCGGGCGATTGAAGCGCGGGGGATTGGAGCGCTGCCGCCGACTGGGAACCGGGATCGACTGCCTTGGTCATTCGAGCCAAATACCTCCGGCCCAAGGATATAGACATCGGCCGCGCCCGCGCAACTGGTCCATTTTCCTTTGCGCCTCTCGTCGCGTGCGGCTACAAGCCGGCCACGACTCCTAAAACGACAAGAAAGAAGCCTGAATGCGCCCTTCCAAACGCCAATTCGACGAAATGCGCGCCATCTCCTTTGAGCGCGGCGTCTCCAAGCACGCGGAAGGCTCGTGCCTGGTGAAGTTCGGCGACACCCACGTGCTGTGCACCGCCAGCCTCGAGGAAAAGGTGCCGGGCTGGATGCGCAATTCCGGCAAGGGCTGGGTGACGGCGGAATACGGCATGCTGCCGCGCTCGACCGGCGAGCGCATGCGCCGCGAGGCTTCGGCTGGCAAGCAAGGCGGCCGCACGCTGGAAATCCAGAGGCTGATCGGCCGTTCGCTGCGCGCAGTGGTCGATCTGCAGGCGCTGGGTGAGCAGCAGATCACCGTCGACTGCGACGTGATCCAGGCCGATGGCGGCACGCGCACCGCCTCGATCACCGGCGGCTGGGTGGCGCTTTACGACTGCCTCCGCTGGATGGAAGCCCGGCAGATGGCCAGCGTCGCCAAGGTGCTGAAGGACCATGTCGCGGCTATCTCCTGCGGCATCCACGACGGCCAGCCGGTCATCGACCTCGACTATCTCGAGGATTCATCGGCCGGCACTGACGCCAATTTCGTCATGACCGGCAAGGGCGGCATCGTCGAGATACAAGGCACGGCCGAGGGCGAGCCTTTCTCGGAAGAGCAATTTGCGGCGCTGATGGAATTGGCCAAGAAAGGCATTGCGCGACTGGTCAGCCTGCAGCAGATGGCTGTAGCGTAGTCCTGAAAATGCCGAGCTTGTCCGCCCCCCTCTGGCCTGCCGGCCATCTCCCCCTCAAGGGGGGAGATCGGGTATCCAATCGGCTTTCGCCAACTGTCGGCGGCGTGGGATGTGCGGAAGCGCTGAAGCTGCCAATCTCCCCCCTTGAGGGGGAGATGCCAAGTTTTGGCAAAGAGGGCAGGCCAGAGGGGGGTGCCTCGTGACACCCTCTGCCATCCTCGAATCAGCGCTGTACGTGACCGACCTCGATGCCGCGGAAAAATTCTACACCGATGTGCTCGGGCTCGATCTGCTGGGCAAGGTCGACGGCAGGCATCTTTTCTTCCGTTGCGGGGACGGCGTGCTGCTCATTTTCAACGCCGAGGCGACCAAGATCCCGCCGGCGCCCGATGCCAAGCTGAAAGTGCCGCCGCACGGCACGGTCGGCGACGGCCATCTCTGCTTTGCGGCGAGCGCGGACGAGATCGTCCGCTGGAGAGCGCATCTTGAGCGCAAGAAAATCGCCATCGAGAGCGAGTTCGAATGGCCGCAGGGTGGCCGCTCGATCTATATTCGCGACCCCTCCGGCAATTCGATCGAATTCGCCGAACCAAGAATCTGGGGCATCTGATGCATTCGCTTGATGGACATGAGATCGTTGTCGCCAGCCACAATGCCGGCAAATTGCGCGAATTCGCCGATCTGATGGCGCCGTTCGGCATAGAAGCGAAGTCGGCCAAGGAATATGGCCTGCCGGAGCCGGACGAGACCGGCACCACCTTCGAGGAGAACGCCTATATCAAGGCCTTTGCCGCCGCCAAGGCGACAGGCCTGCCGGCATTGTCGGACGATTCCGGCCTGTGTGTCGATGCGCTGGGCGGAGCGCCCGGCGTCTACACCGCCAACTGGGCCGAGGCGCCCGACGGGAGCCGCGACTTCGGCATGGCGATGCAGCGAGCCGAAGTGGCGTTGCAGGAAATCGGCGCGGTTGCGCCTGCGCACCGCAAGGGCCGTTTCGTCGCCGTCATCTGCCTGGCCTTTCCCGACGGCGCGGCCGAATATTTCCGAGGTGAGGTCGAGGGCACGCTGATATGGCCGCCGCGCGGCGAACTCGGCTTCGGCTACGACCCGGTGTTCGTGCCGGACGGTTTCCAAAAGACTTTTGGCGAGATGACCGCAGAGGAGAAACATGGCTGGAAGCCCGGCCAGCCGACGGCATTGTCGCATCGGGCTCGCGCCTTCCAGAAATTCGCGCAAGCCAGACTGGATTTGGCGCGATCGGCGGTGAAATGACCATGCTGCTCGACCGCAGCCCCGGTTTCGGCGTCTACGTGCACTGGCCGTTCTGCGCGGCCAAGTGCCCCTATTGCGACTTCAACAGCCATGTCCGCCACCGGCCGGTCGACCAGGAGCGTTTCGCGCGCGCCTTCGAGACCGAGCTTGCGACGATGCGCAACCGTAGCGGACCGCGCGAGGTGACCAGCATTTTTCTCGGCGGCGGCACGCCATCACTGATGAAGCCGCAAACCGTCGCGACGGTGCTGGACGCGGTGGCGAAGAACTGGACGGTGCCTGCCGGCATCGAGGTGACGCTGGAAGCCAACCCGTCTTCGGTCGAGGCCGAGCGCTTTCGCGGCTATCGGGAGGCAGGCGTCAACCGGGTGTCGCTCGGCGTGCAGGCGCTGAACGACAAGGATCTGCGCTTTCTCGGCCGGCTGCACAATGTCGATGAAGCGCTGCACGCGATTGGCCTGGCGCGTGAGATTTTCCCGCGGCTGTCGTTCGATCTGATCTACGCACGGCCCGGCCAGACAGCGGAAGCGTGGCAGGCGGAGCTCGAGCAGGCGATCGGCCATGCCGCCGACCATTTGTCGCTCTACCAGTTGACCATCGAGGAAGGCACGCCGTTCCACGCGCTGCATGCGGCCAGGAAATTCGCTATTCCCGACAATGACCATGCCGCCGATCTCTATGCGCTGACGCAGGAGATCACCGCTGCGCATGGGCTGCCGGCCTATGAGATTTCGAACCACGCCAGATCAGGCGCCGAAAGCCGGCACAATCTGACCTATTGGCGCTATGGCGAATATGTCGGCGTCGGTCCCGGCGCGCATGGCCGCTTCGTCGAAAACGGCCGTCGCGTGGTGACGATCGCCGAAAGAATGCCGGAAACCTGGGCCAATCTGGTCGAGGCCAAGGGCCATGGCGTCACCGGCGGCGAGATCCTGACGCGCTCGGAAGAGGCCGACGAGTTCCTGTTGATGGGGCTGAGGCTGGCCGAGGGCATCGACCTCTCTCGCTATGAAGCGTTTTCCGGCCGCGGCCTGTCGACGGCGCGGCTGTCCATGCTGCAGGGCGAGGGGCTGGTGGCGCCGATCGGTAATGCCCGCCTGCGCGCCACGCCGGCCGGCATGATCGTGCTAGACGCTGTGGTGGCGGATCTGGCGCGGTAAAGCTTGGGCCAGGAGCTGGCCTGTCCCAGACAATTTGTCGGCTCACGCAAGGATGCTGGAAATTCGGCTTGCTTGGCCGAATGGCCATCCCACTGCCATCCGCAGCCGATAATTACTTGCAAGCGTGGGCCTGACTGGTCAAGCTTCGGTCGGGCGCCGCTAATATGCGGCTGAAGCAGAGCACGGGGCTAAAATGCGCCTCTTCAACATCGCGCTTGCTGTCATTGCTCTGATCGGCGGGCTGGAGGTGGCGTGGGCTGAAAAACGTGTTGCGCTGGTGATCGGCAATTCGAGCTATCAACGGGTCGCTAGACTTCCCAATCCGAACAATGACGCTGCTGACATGGCGGCCTTGCTCTCAAAGGTAGGGTTCAAAGTATCTCGCAAGATGGACTTGGACCATACCGCGTTCAGGAAAGCTCTGCAGGAGTTCGGTCGCGAGGCGGAAGGTGCTGATTTCGCAATAATCTTCTTCGCGGGACATGGGGTTGAGGTTGAGAACAGAAATTTTCTCGTTCCTACAGATGTCAGCCTGAGCGCTGATTCCGACGTGGAGTTTGAGGCAATCCCGCTGGATCTGGTGATGAACGCGTTGTCCCGTGTCTCCGGCGTGCGGGTGGTTCTACTTGATGCTTGCCGGGACAACCCTTTTATCGCGGCCATGCGACGATCAAACGCAACGCGTTCCATCGGCAGAGGCCTGGCTGCGATTGAACCGGCAGCCGGAACCCTGGTCGGGTACGCTGCGAAGGAAGGTACAACCGCTTTCGATGGGGCGGGACGGAACAGTCCCTACACTGCAGGGCTGTTGGCGCATTTGGGTGAACCCGGGGTAGACATCCAATTCGTGTTCCGCAAGGTTCGCGACACTGTTCTGGCCGCGACAGGCGGCAAGCAGGAACCATTCACGTATGGATCGCTGCCTGGCAGGGAAATTTTCATTGCCCTCCTCGTGGCCCAACGGCAGTCTCGCCAGCCAACAACAGCAGCCGAGATGCGAGCCTGACGGAAATCGAGTTGTGGACCTCAATCCGCGGCTCCAAAAGCAGCGGAGCGTTAAAGGGTTATCTTCAACTGTACCCGGACGGCCTGTTTGTGCCTCTCGCCAGACTCCAAATTCAACAGTTGGAGAATGCAGATCATCAATCGGACACCAGCCAGGAAGATGCACCGAACGAGCTGGCGAAGCGGATACAGCGCGAGCTTGGCCGCGTTGGGTGTAATCCGGGAAAGCCAGACGGCATCTGGGGCGGAAGAACCCCGGAGGCGTTGCGCCGTTTCGCTCGCTACTCCGGCGCTGAGATCGACATGGCGAAACCGACAACAATTGCTTTGAAGAAATTGGAAGGAAGCACAGCTCGCGTGTGTCCGGTGGTTGCCCGGCCGAATTCGATACAAGAACCCCGCCATGCGAACAACCCGAACACCCGGCCACGACCGACAACGGAACAGAAGCGTGCCGCCGCTGCTCCGAGCGCGAGCAGGGCGGCTCGCGTTTGCAGGGCAGAAACCCGCGATGAGTGCAGGGTCAGAGCGCGGGCCGCCGGGGCTCGCCGGGGCAGCGGCTTCTGCCGCAATCCAATTACAATTTGCGAGTGACGTGTCGGCAGAGATTGCCGATCTGGCGTCGCCCAGCGGCCACGAGCCCTGTTGAAGCCGGCGAGAACCGGCGGCAAGCGGCAGCAGAAAGCTATGCTCCTGCTGGCGCGCCTATTCTAGGCTGAATACCTCGATCATCTCGGCGCGCCCTTTGACCTCGTGATAGCCGCAGGACTTGAAATATTCTCTACCTTCAGGCCAGTGCTCGACGAACTGGGCGCTGACCAACAGCGGCTTGTCCAGTTTTCGCGTCAATCCCTCAATACGAAAGGCCAAATTCACGGCATCGCCCAGCGCGGTGTTGATGCCTTTGCCCATAGCGCCGATAGCAACTTCACCCACATGAAGGCCAATGCGGCAGTCGAGCACGATGTCTTGTTGTTCCCTGACCAGTACTCGGGTTGGCGACGTAGCCGCGTCTTCCGCAGCGCGGAGCGCCTGGGCAGCCTGAACCGCAGAGACACAGACATCCGCTGCCGTCCCGTGCCAATAAGCAAATACACAATCACCGATGAATTTGTCGATCGAGGCACCGTAGTGCTTCAAGATCATATTGCAGTCCATATACCACTCGGCCAGGAGGGCCGCCACCTGTTCCGGGGACAGCCTGGCGCTAATTCCGGTAAACTCCTTCAAATCAGCAACGAACAGCGTGGCCGGCCGGCTCTTGGGGGCTGCCGGGTTGCCCCATTGAGTTTTTGTGTTCGCCACTTGCGAATCTGGATCGGGGGCAGTCGTGCCCTGGTCGAAAAGAAAAATCGATCTGCCGAACTGGACGCGATCGCCGGTGTGCAGCACACGCGCGGTTGTGAGCGCCACGTCATTCACATAACTGCCATTGGCACTGCCGACATCAACAACCCAGTAGTTCGCGCCGTCGCGCCGGATCGTTGCATGCTGGCGCGAAACTTCCCCGTCTTCCAAGCGTATGGTGGCATGTTCGCCACGACCAACCAGGTTGAAATCTCCCAGCCTGTAGGCCTCTCTGCTGCCCAGTGCGGTTAAAGTTGCCGACATGATCCTCTCCCGTACGCTCAAGCGCGCGCACGCAGGCTCAATATTAGCACGTTACGAACAGAGGCTGGCGACATTCCAGAGGACGATGAGTTCGTGGACCCAGCGTCTGCTGGAAGCGCGCGTGTCGAACAATCCGGGTTGAATGATGTGGCCGAGCGTTTCCCCCACGCTTTAGAGAGAAGTGTCTCGGCCAATCGCGAAGGTCGCGGTAGTCAGGCGTCGTGCTTGGGGAGGCGCTTGGCGTGGTCTTTCTCGGCGTCCGCCTCGCCGTCGCGAGCCGGCTTGGCCTCGCCCTTGTCGCGGCGGGCGCGGTATCGATCGCTTGTCGGATGTGGGGGCGCTCCATTGCGGGAGCTTTTGGTTTCAAGGCGGGTGATGAAAATGTCGAAGCGATTGGGCATCGTCTGGTCAGTGCTCCATCGTGCTGCCGGTGCCGGTCGAGGGCTCGATCTCGAGCTTGGTTGCCTTTGACGGACGACGCTTTCGTGGCTTTTTAGCCGAGCCGGCGCCGGCTTTGGCAGGCAGCCCCTTGTCCTTTCGCACGGCAAAGCGCTTGCGGCCTGCATAGTAGGGTTCGAAAACGTCTTGTATCTTGAGGCTGTCCATCCTGCTCCTCCCGAGATCAGGCATAAATCCGCCGGGCACGGTTTCGTTCCGCAGTGTGGCAAAGGCATGACAGCCGCGTCACTTCGGCATGGGTTTTGCAACCCGGCGTGAGCCGTGCCAAACAGAGCCGAATGCATTCAAGGTCAGAGCCTGACGGGGGACACCGGTGACCGGCGAGTCGGCAAAACGCAGCTACGTGATCGGCCAGACCGAGATACCGGCCCGGCCACTCGAGCCGGCGCTCTACCTGGTGGCGACGCCGATCGGCAATCTCGCCGACATCACATTACGCGCGCTTGAAACGCTCGCCGCAGCCGACATCGTCGCCTGTGAGGACACGCGTGTCAGTCGCGTGCTGCTCGACCGCTACGGCATCCGCCGCCGCACCACTGCGTATCATGAGCACAATGCCGGCGAGGCCGGCCCAAAGCTGATCGCAGCCTTGCTGGCAGGGCAGAGCGTGGCGCTGATCTCGGACGCCGGCACACCGCTGATCTCCGATCCGGGCTACCGACTGGTAGGCGAAGCGCTCGACCAGGGCATTCGCGTCGTGCCGATCCCCGGCCCGTCGGCGCCGCTCGCGGCGCTGACGGCCTCCGGCCTGCCCTCCGACGCCTTCCTGTTCTCCGGCTTCCTGCCGGTGAAGACCGGCCAGCGGCTGACGCGGCTGGAAGCGCTTAAAACCGTGCCGGCGACGCTGATCTTCTTCGAATCGCCGCGCCGCCTGGCCGAGACGCTCGGTGCCATGGTCGAGGCGCTGGGTGGCGCCCGCAAGGCCGCGATCGGTCGCGAGTTGACCAAGACCTTCGAGGAGATACGGACCGGCAGCTTGCAGTCGCTCGCCGATCATTACGCGGCGGCCGACACGCCGAAGGGCGAGATCGTCATCTGCGTCGGCCCGTCGGACGCAACGGCCGACGAACCGGCCGACATCGACCGGCTTCTGCTTTCGCTTGCCGCCGAGATGCCGGCCTCCAAGGCGGCGGCGGAAGCCGCCAAGATGACCGGCGGCCAGAAACAGGCGCTTTACCGGCGGCTGCTCGAACTCAAGGACACTGGGAAAGAGGGCGACACCGGGAAAGCCCGCAATGGCTGATCGCCCGGTCGGCAGCCGCCAGCGGGCCTATCGGCGCGGCCACCGCAGCGAGTGGCTGGCGGCTGCGGCGTTGATGGTGAAGGGCTATCGGATCCTGGCCCGCCGCCACCGCACGCGGTTCGGCGAGATCGACCTGATCGCGCGGCGCGGCGACCTGGTGCTGATCGTCGAGGTGAAGGCGCGCCGCACGCTGGTGGAAGCGATGGAAGCTGTTCGCTGCGAATCGGAGCGCCGCATCGAAAGCGCCGCCGATCTCTGGCTGTCGCGCCAGTCCGACTATGGCAGATTGTCGGTGCGCTTCGACATGGTCGCGGTGCTGCCGTGGCGCTGGCCGGTGCATGTCGAGAACGTTTTTTACGGGCGGAGCTAGGCTCTGGAAGTCGCCGGTGGCATCCGGATCGCAGCGCACTGACCATTCCACGTAGAACGCTCCATCGCGGCATAATCCAAGTCGATGCGCCAGCCGGCTCGGTCGTGAATTTCCGGACGTTTGCGATCGCAGCGCGAAGGTTTCGTCCCGGGAAGCAGCGCCGACTTTCAAACGCTGGTTGACTTTCGGCGACAGGCGCCGATTCTCAAGTCAAAGGCGGCCTGCCGAGCAACATGCCGCCCGAACGATCAGCACGATGATCGAGAGCAGCCTTGAACCTGGTCAATCCACCGAGCCTTGTTCTAAACGGTGTCGAGTTCGATTTCGACGCCGGTCTCCTGCACGGCGAGCATGGTGAAGATGTCCCGCTGAGGCCTCAATCGCTCGCGGTGCTGAAGCATCTGGTCGCCAACGCCAACCGTGTCGTGACCAAGGAGGAGCTCCTGGACGCTGTCTGGCCCGGCATCGCGGTGACGGAAAACAGTCTTTCCCAGTGCATCAGCGAAATCAGGAAAGCCATCGGCGACGAGAAGCAGAGCCTGCTCAAGACAGTCGCGCGACGGGGATATCGCTTTGTCCCCGAAAGCCAAGCGCCCGGCATACCTCACGATCGCTACCCGCAGGTTCACGGCACTGCCTCCCCTGACCAGCACGAGACCAAAAGCCGGCGAAGCCTGATATTTGTAAGCGCTGTACTGGCAATCATTGCCGCAGTCGCGGCGTTCATCTGGAGGCCTACATTTGACGCGGGAGTGCCGACCTCGCTCTCGATCGCGGTTCTGCCGTTCGCAAATCTCAGCGAAGCCGAGGAGCAGGCCTATCTTGCCAACGGTTTCGCGGACGATCTGACGACAGAGCTGGCGCGCGTTCCCGGCCTGTTCGTCGTCTCGCACAATGCCGCGCGTGCATATCGCAACAGCGGTCTGCCGCCGGCGAAGATCGCGAAAGAGCTCGGCGTCCGCTACCTGCTGGAGGGCTCGGTTCGACGTCTCGGCGATGAAGTGCGCATCAATGCGCACTTGGTCGATGCCTCGACGGTTGGCCAGATCTGGGCCGAGCGGTTCGAAGGTCCATTCAGCGATGTGTTCAAGCTCCAGGACCAGGTGACCGGTCAGATTGTCGCCGCGCTGCAGCTAAAGCTCGTCCCGGGAAAAGCAAACCTGGCCGTGTCCGGCGATACTGACGATCCGCAAGCTTACCAGGCTTTTCGGCGCGCTATCGAGGCGCGACGAACCGATACACCATCAGGCACCGTGGACGCATCTCGCTACCTGCGCCAGGCCCTGGCGCTGGATGCCGATTTCGGCGCGGCGGCCGCGGAATTGGCATGGCTCCACTGGGATGCCGACGACGCGAGGAGACAGGCCCTAGGGCTTGGTTGGACCGAGATCGACGACGAGCTCTACGGCAATCTGGCCATCGCTGCCGGAAATCCGTCGCCCGGTTACTATCAGCTGATTTCCGAGCTTCTGGTCCGGGAGCATAGGTCCGACGAGGCGGTGGCTGCCCTGCAAAAGGCGATAGCGCTCGACCCGAGCGATTCCTGGACCTACGAAGGGCTGAGCCAGGCCCTCATCTTCAACGGCAGGCCGGCTGAGGGGCGAACCTTTCTCGAGGCGGCCCTACGCGTCGATCCCGGGTGGACGGAGTGGCGACACTATCAGGCTGGCTTGGCGGCGTTCGGCCAGGGCCGCTACGAGGAGGCGGTCGCCCAGCTTGAGCAGGTCGATGTTCGGTCGCCCAATCCCTGGACGAAGTTCTACGGCCTGCATGTTCTTGTCGCAGCGCTTGCGCATCTCGATCGCCTGGCGGAAGCGGCCTCAGCCCTGGAGCAGCTCCGAAGCGTGCTGTCGGAAAGGCAGGAGGGTCAGCCGAACCTGCTGATCGCGCAGCAGTTCTTCGTCTACAAGCGACAGGAAGATATCGTTCGCCTGCTCGATGGCTTGAGGAAGGCAGGAGTTTCTGAGCTTCCTGCCGGAATGGAACCCGACTCCGCTGAACGGATGAATGGCGTCGACATCGGCAATCTCATGATCGGACACGAGCTGACGGGACGCCAGGTTCTGCCCGATGTCTTGGCTTACCATGCTGTGATTGCGGCAGACGGCAGCGTGACCCGAACAGTTGGTGAGGAGGTCGTGACCGGTCGAATGTGGGTGCAGGGCGACAGCTTGTGCACCGCCTATCCGCGTAAACTGACGGGCTGTGGCGCCGTGTTCCGCAACCTGAGCGTCACACCCGGAGCCCCGAACGAATACATCCTGCTGCCTCGCTTCAAGCGTTATGAATTCTCGGTGACGAAGTAGCAGCACTTCGCTGCGTTTACAGCGGCCATGAGAGATTGAGGTTCATTTCGCTCTTGCCTTCGGTGACGTACGGACCACAGCGCTTCAATGCATCCGCGAAATCCCTGGCCAAGCCCTTGAACGTCTCGGTCTGCGGCGCTACGTCGACGATCTGGATGGCACTGACGTGCCCCTCGCGGGTGAAGCTGACGTGGACATCTGCACTGAAGCTGATCCCGCGCATCGCCGTCTGCGTAGGCCAACAGCTTGCTGCCCGTTCGAGAATGTGGCGGCTCAGACCATCACCAGCGGACGCGGTGGTCGCGGCGCCGATCACGAGAACTCCCAAGATGCGGTTGATCACCCTTTATCTCCTCAGTTCGACGCCCGAACCGTGTGGGAACGTCGTGGGAGAGAGGACGCGAGGGCTCGTTCGAAGTCATGATATCGGCGTGAAAAAGTTCTGAAGAGTGGTGAACACAGTCGATTCGGCCATCAGATGCATTCAAGCGGGCGAGAACGACCCCGCGACGACGGCTTGGGTTGGAGGGGCGGGTCTACGCTGGTCGTCCCCCACCATCAGCCGACATTGTTAGGCCAAACGAACAACTAGAGCCCTTGGCGACAAAATAAGCGTGCCGCCTCACCCCCGGACGAACAGCGCCGCCAGGCCGACGGTGCCGATAACCAGCCGCCACCAGCCGAACAGCGAATAGCCGTGGCGCGAGACGTAGTTGAGCAGGAAGCGCACGACGATAAGCGCCGCGACGAAGGCGGCGATGAAACCGGCGGCGATGATGGGCAGATCGGCGCTGGTCAGCACATTGCGGTTCTTGAACAGGTCGAAGGCGAAGGCGCCGACCATCGTCGGCATGGCGAGAAAGAAGGAGAATTCCGCAGCCGCGCGTTTGTCGACGCCCAGAAGCAGCGCGCCGACGATCGTCGAACCGGAACGCGACGTGCCGGGGATCAGCGAAAGGCACTGGAACAGTCCGATCTGCAGATAGAGCCGGAGCGGAAACCGCTCGACGTCGTGATAGAGCGGCTTCGGCTTGAACCGATCCACCCACAGCAGGACCAGGCCGCCGATGATCAGCATGACGCAGATCAGCCTCGGCGATTCAAACAGCACCGTCTTGATGAAGCCATGCGCCAGCGCGCCGATGACGGCCGCCGGCAGAAAGGCAACGAGGATGCCGAGAACGAAATGCCGCGTCACCCGATCACGCGGCAGGTCGACCAGCATCTGCCACAGGCGATGGAAATAGACGCTGAGGATCGCCAGTATGGCGCCGAGTTGGATCAGGATCTCGAAGGCCTTGCCGGTCGAATGGAAGCCGAGAAAATGACCGGCAAGCAGGATATGGCCGGTCGACGAGACCGGAATGAACTCGGTCATGCCCTCGATCATGCCGAGCAGCAGCGCTTCGACAATGGTCTGGCTTTCCATGGAAACCTCGGCGTTCGAGTGAGAGCTTTGAAGAACGGCTTGCTTGTCATGGCGCGGAACTCCTCCTATAGGTCGCAGCACCCTGACGGCCCTTTGAATCGGGGCGGCCCCCTGAATCGGGGCGGCCAAGACTTACCGGCGCAGCCGGCGATTTGCCAGTGCGCTCTATTATCGCGGGACCATGCTGACGCTTTTCCACCACCCGATGTTCGCCACCTGCCGCTTCGTTCGCCTCGCTTTCGGCGAGTATGGCGAGGAACTGGCGCTGATCGAGGAAAAGCCGTGGATGCGGCGCAAGGAGTTCCTGGCGCTGAACCCGGCCGGCACGCTGCCGATCCTGCTTGCCGAGGGCGACGTGCCGATCGTCGGCGCCATGGTCATCGGCGAATATCTCGACGAGACGCGCGGCGTGCTCAAGCGCGACAAGCGGCTGTTCGCCGAGGACCCGATGGAGCGCGCCGAAATCCGCCGGCTGACCGACTGGTATCTCAGCAAGGCCGATAGCGAGGTGACGCGGCACCTGGTGCGCGAGCGCGTGCTGAAGCCGATCATGCCGGAAACGGCGGGCGGCGGCTCGCCCGATTCGGCGGCGATCCGCGCCGCGCGCGCCAACATCCGCCAGCACATGAAATACACCAACTGGCTGGCCGGCACCCGCCATTGGCTGGCCGGCAGCAAGGTCACCTATGCCGACCTCGCAGCTGCGGCTGCGCTGTCCGTGCTCGACTATCTCGGCGAGATCGACTGGCGCGAACACGCTGCCGCGCGCGAATGGTATGCACGGGTGAAATCACGGCCATCGTTCCGGCCGCTTTTGTCCGACCGGGTGCGCGGCCTGTCACCGGTGTCACATTATGCGGACCTCGATTTCTAGATCGCAAAACTTGCGCGCGCTGATCGACAGCGAGGCGCGGCGCGCCGGTTTCGATGCCGTTGCCGTCACCACGCCCGATGCCATCCCGCAGGCGCCGGCCCGGCTTGCCGCATTCGTCGCCGACGGCTTCCACGGCTCGATGGGTTGGATCGCCGAGACGCTCGAACGCCGCGGCGAGCCGCTGGCGCTTTGGCCCGAAGTTCGCTCGATCATCGTGCTGGCCATGAACTACGGGCCGGACCACGACCCGCGCGCGGTGCTGGGCAAGCGCCAGCGGGGCGCGATCTCCGTCTATGCGCAGAACCGCGATTATCACGATGTGATGAAGGGCCGGCTGAAAGAGATCGCCGGCAAGATCGTGGGGCACTCTGGGAGCGACGTAAAAGTGTTCGTCGACACCGCCCCGGTGATGGAAAAGCCGCTGGCAGAAGCCGCCGGCCTCGGCTGGCAAGGCAAGCACACCAATCTGGTCAGCCGCGAGCACGGCTCCTGGCTGTTCCTTGGCACCATCTTCACCACCGCCGAGCTTGCATCCGATACGCCCGAAGACGACCATTGCGGCTCTTGCCGCGCCTGTCTCGACGCCTGCCCGACCGACGCCTTTCCGGCTCCCTACCGGCTCGATGCGCGCCGCTGCATCTCCTACCTCACCATCGAGAACAAGGGGCCGATCCCGCACGAGTTCCGCGAAAAAATCGGCAACCGCATCTATGGCTGCGACGATTGCCTGGCCGCCTGCCCATGGAACAAGTTTGCCCGGGCAGCGTCCGAGGCAAAGCTCGTCGCCCGCGCGGACTTGCGCGAGCCGCCGCTCGCCGATCTGTTGGCGCTCGACGACGCTTCCTTCCGGTCGTTCTTTAGCGGTTCGCCGGTCAAGCGCATCGGTCGCGACCGCTTTGTCCGCAACGTGCTGATCGCCGCCGGCAATTCCGGCGAACCCTCGCTCGGAAACGCCGTGCGTGCGCTGCTCGGTGACGCCTCGCCGCTGGTGCGCGGCGCAGCGGTATGGGCGCTGTCACGGCTTGTGCCGGCTTCGGATTTCGCCAAATCGGCCACCGCTGCGGTGAAAGCAGAAGGCGACGAGGCCGTGCGACGCGAATGGCGCCTGGCGCTGGCAAACCAGATCGAGGCGCATGCATGAGCGAGAAGCAGATCCTCATTTTCGGCGCCGGCTATTCGGGCAAGGCATTTGCCCGCGCCAGCAAGGATGCCGGCACGATCCTTGGCACGACACGCGCAGCGGAGAAATTCGAAGCGCTGCGGCAAGCCGGAATCCAGCCGCTGCTTTTCGATGGCGCGCTGACGCTTGAAATCAGCGACGCGCTCGAGAAAACAACCCACCTCGTCGTCTCGGTGGCGCCGGAAGAGGCCGGCGACCCGGTGCTGAATGCGGCGCGCCAGGCAATCGCGAAGATGCCGGCGCTCGAATGGATCGCCTATCTCTCCACCGTCGGCGTCTACGGCGACCATGGCGGCGGCTGGGTCGACGAGACCGCCGAATGCAGGCCGCTGTCGAAGCGCTCGATGCTGCGTGTCGCCGCCGAGCAGGACTGGCTGAAGCTGGGTCGAGACATCGCCCGGCCGGTGGCGATCCTGCGGCTTTCCGGCATTTACGGGCCGGGCCGCAATGCCCTGGTCAATCTGGAAAACGGCACCGCGCGGCGGCTGATCAAGCCCGGCCAGGTGTTCAACCGCATCCATTGCGACGACATTGCCGGGGCGCTCTGGCATCTGCTCGAGGACATCAGCGGCGGCATCTTCAACGTCACCGACGACCTGCCTGCGCCGCCGCAGGACGTCGTCACCTATGCCGCAGGGCTGATGGGCGTCACACCGCCGCCGGAAATTCCGTTCGAGACCGCCCAACTTTCGCCCATGGCGCGGTCCTTCTATGGCGAGAACAAGCGTGTCGCCAACACGGCGATCAAGGCGGCCGGCTATCGCTTCCGCTTTCCCGACTACCGGTCGGCGTTCGACCATATGTGGGTTTTGGGCAACTGGCGCGATGGCGACGCGCGCAGCCCGATGAAGCGGTCGTGATCGAAATCGCGCGCCGGGCGTGATATGATTCGACCAATTTGCAGAGGGGTTCTGCTTTCATGACGATGTTGAAGCGACCATTGCCCGGCAAATCGCTGCTGCTGAAGCTCGTCGCAACGCGCTTTAGATTTCTGTTTACGCATGTCGTTGTCCCAAAACCGCTGCGCACTTTTGGGCGACATGCATTAGCAGCACTCGCCGTCCTCGCCTTGGCGGGGCTTGCAGCGCGACCTGCGGCGGCCGAGGAACTGGCGAAAAACCTGTTCGGCGCCAAAAAACTGCCGGCCGTGGCTTTGCCGCAGTCGATCGGTTTTTATTCCAAGGGCTGCTTTGCCGGCGGCGTCGCCATACCCCTGAACGGCCCGAAATGGGAGGTGATGCGGCCTTCGCGCAACCGCCGCTGGGGCCATCCGACGATGATCGCGCTGATCGAGAGACTGTCGCGCGACGCCGCGGCCGATGGCTGGCCCGGCCTTTTGGTGGGCGACATTTCGCAGCCGCGCGGCGGTCCGATGCTGACCGGCCATGCCTCGCACCAGATCGGCCTCGACGCCGACATCTGGCTGACGCCAATGCCCGACCGCAAGCTTTCGCTCGAGCAGCGCGAAAACATGAGCGCCACCTTGCTTGTCGACGAAAAGACCCATTTGGTTAAAGATGCGCTCTGGGCGCCGGCGCATACGCGGCTGCTGAAGCGCGCGGCAAGCTATGCGGAAGTCGAGCGCATCCTGGTCAATCCCGGCATCAAGAAGAAGCTATGCGACACGGTGAAAGGCGACCGTGGATGGCTGCGCAAGGTAAGGCCGTTCTGGGGCCACGACTATCACTTCCACATCCGCATCGGCTGCCAGCCCGGCTCGCCCAAATGCAAGGCGCAGGAAAACACCGCGCCAGGCGACGGCTGCGACCAGTCGCTGGCATGGTGGTTCACCGAGGAGCCGTGGCGCCCGAACAAGAACTCGGACAGGCCGAAAGCGCGCGACCTGATGACGATGGCCAGCCTGCCCGCAGCATGCCAGGCCGTGCTCGACGGGCCAAATCCGGCTTCGGCGGAGGCGGTCACCTATTATGGCGACTATCATGGCGACGGGGTGCCGGTCGCGGCTGCACCCGTTCTCACCAAGGCTCCGTCGCCGGCGCGGGCATCGGCAAGCGGCGCGGCAGCCCTCCCGGCCACGGCCACGGCCAACGCCTACGCCGAAACGCCCGAGATCGGCATTCCGCTGCCGCGACCCCGGCCGGGGTATTGAGGCCAACAGCCAACTGTTGGGGTCGGCGCCGCCCCTCATTGCCCTGCCGGGCATTTCTCGGGCTGGCCGCTGCCTTCGCGCCCTGCCTGCGACGCTGGTGATTGGCGAAACCGGTGACAAGAGCGTCCCTCTCCCCGTCACTATTCGGGGAGAGGATGCCGGCAGGCAGGTGAGGGGCAGCGCCAACGCTGAATGAGGTTAGTACGAAATTCGGACCGGAAGTGATTGCTCCGGAACTGACCCTGAAGCGACTTTCCCTTTCCCGGGTCATGCGGTAGTCAACGAAAGAACGGAACGCCACTGGGAACCGGGACGGACGAGAGCATGCCAGACGACGACACCGTGCTGCAGTTTCCGGTCCTGATCGGCGACATTGGCGGCACCAATGCGCGCTTTTCGATCGTGCTCGACGCGGATTCGGAATCAACCGAACCGCAGATCGTCCAGACCGCCAATTTCAACACGATCGACGCGGCGATCCAGGCGGCGGTGCTCGACCGCTCGTCGATGCGGCCCAACTCCGCCGTGCTGGCGGTGGCCGGCCCGGTCGACAGCGACGAGATCCCGCTCACCAACTGCCCGTGGATCGTCAAGCCGAAAAAGATGTTTGCCAGCCTCGGCCTCGGCGACGTCGTGGTGCTCAATGATTTCGAGGCGCAGGCGCTGGCCGTCGTGGCGCTCGGCGAAGAGCATATGGAAATGATCGGCGGCGATGCGCCGGAGCCGAATGCCGGGCGCGTGGTGCTCGGCCCCGGGACCGGGCTTGGCGTCGCCGGCCTGGTGCACGCGCTGAACCACTGGATCCCGGTGCCCGGCGAGGGCGGGCACATGGATATCGGGCCGCGCTCGCCGCGCGATTTCCAGGTGTTTGCGCATATCGAGAAGCTCGAGGGCAGAATCTCCGGCGAACAGATCCTGTCCGGGCGCGGCCTGGTCAATGCCTACCGGGCGGTGGCCAAGGCGGACGGCAAGCCGGCGCCGTTGACCACGCCGGCCGAGGTCACCGCCGCGGCGCTGGCGAAGTCAGATCCGGTGGCCGAGGAAGCGCTGTCGCTGTTCGTCACCTGCCTGGGGCGCACCGCCGGCGACCTTGCGCTGGTGTTCATGAGCCGCGGCGGCGTTTTCCTGACCGGCGGCATCGCGCAGAAAATCCTGCCGGCGCTGAAAACCGGCAATTTCCGCGCCGCCTTCGAGGACAAGGCGCCGCACAGCGAGTTGATGCGCACCATGCCGGTCTATGTGATCACCCATCCGCTGGCAGCGCTTTCCGGCCTTGCCGCCTTTGCCAGAAACCCATCGCTGTTCGGCGTCCAGACGGCGGGGCGACGCTGGCGGGCGTGACCCCACAGAGTTTTTGCCGGCCTCGGCCATAGGCAAGCCGGCACCGGGGCGCTAAGAGGATTGCCGAATTAACCCGGCCGCGGAGCCGGACCGACATCACGGAACGATCCCGACTTGAACCAGTCGCTAAACCACCAAGCCAAAGCCCGGCCCGGCGAGGTCGTGGCGGTGATCCGCCGCATTCTCACTGAGAACGGCCGCGACTATCGCTGGTATTATGCTCTGGCCGTTCTGTGCCTGGTGATGGTTGCGGCCACGACCGCCTTCACCGCCTGGATCATGAAGGATGTCGTCGACCAGATATTCTACCAGCAGCGCGGCGATCTCATCGCGCTGATCTGCTTGTTGATCCTGGGCGCCTTCATGCTGCGCGGGCTGGCCACCTACGGCCAGGCGGTGACGCTGGCCAGGATCGGCAACAATCTGGTGGCGCGCTACCAGCGCCGCATCTTCGCCCATCTGATGAAGCTCGGCATCGGTTTCTTCAACGACACGCGCTCGGGACGGCTGGCCGCCCAGATCAACGAGAACGTCAACGGCATCCGCGACCTGCTGTCGATGACGCTGACATCCTTGGCACGCGACGCCGTATCGCTGATCGCGCTGATCGGCGTCATGATCTGGCAGGATCCGATGCTGTCGCTGATGTCGCTGCTGGTCGGGCCGCCGCTGATCTACACCGTCGTCTACCTGACCCGCAGGATAAGGCGCGCCACGCGCGAAGCCGTGCAGATAAACGCGCGGCTGATCGGCGCCATGCAGGAAGCAACGCAAGGCATCGCCATCGTCAAGGCGTTTACCCTGGAGGACGAGCTGTCGCGGCGCATCAGCGATCTTGTCGCCGGCGCCGAGCAGCGGGCAAACCGCATCGCTCGCGTCTCGGAACGGTTATCGCCGATCTCCGACATGCTGGCCGGTTTCGCCGTCGCCGGCGTCATCGCCTATTCCGGCTACCGGGCAGCCGTCAGCGGCCAGCCGCCCGGTGCGGTGTTTTCCTTCATCACCGCACTGCTGCTTGCTTACGACCCGGCCCGGCGGCTGGCGCGCATGCAAGTCGGCATGGAACGGGCGCTGGTCAATGCACGCATGATCTACGAGTTGCTCGACCTCGAGCCGCAGCAGGGCGACGCGCCCGGAGCGGCCGAAGCGAAGATCACCCGCGGCGAGGTGCGCTTCAACAATGTGTCGTTCGGCTATGTCGCCGACGCCCCGGTGCTGCAGGATCTCAGCTTCGTTGCCGCCGCCGGCAAGATGACGGCCATCGTCGGCGCCGCGGGCGCCGGCAAGTCGACGCTGGTGGCGCTGCTGCAGCGTTTCCACGATGTCGACGAAGGCAGCATCGAGGTCGACGGCCAGGACATTTCGAAAGTCACCAAGCAGTCGCTGCGCCGCTCCATCGCCTATGTCTCGCAGCAGCCCTATCTGTTCGAAGGCACCATTCGCGACAACATTCGCTACGGGCGGCTGAGCGCCAGCGACGCCGAGATCGAGCTGGCCGCGCAACAGGCCGAGGCCGATGGCTTCATCCGCCAGCAGCCCCAGGGCTATGACACCCCTGTCGGCGAAGGCGGCCTGACGCTGTCGGGCGGCCAGCGCCAGCGCCTGTCGATCGCCCGCGCCATCGTGCGGCAGACGCCGATCCTTTTGCTCGACGAGGCGACCTCGGCGCTCGACAACGAAGCGGAAGCGCGCGTCCAGCAGGCGCTGACCCAGATCATGGCGGGGCGCACGACCATCGTCATTGCGCACCGGCTGTCGACCGTGGTCAATGCCGATCATATCATCGTGCTGGAACAGGGCCGGCTGGTCGAGCAGGGCACGCATGCCTCGCTGATGGCCGACCCGCACAGCGTCTATGCCCGGTTCCACCGGGTGCAGGGCAACAAGGGGCTGGGGCTTGTCGACGACGGCAAGCCGATCCAAACTCCGGGGCAACGCGCGAAGAAGGCGGTCGGGAGAACTTTATGAGCGGTACAAACGACGTCAATGAAATGGGCCTGGTGGTGGTCGGCGCGGCCGGAAGGATGGGCCAGGCGCTGATCCGCGCCACCCATACCATTCCGGGCGCCCGCGTCGCCGGCGCGATCGAGCGGGCCGGCTCGCCGCATCTCGGCAAGGATGCCGGCGAACTGGCCGGCATCGGCACTATCGGGGTTGTGATCGGCGACGATCCGCTGCCGGCTTTCGCCAGGGCCGACGGCGTCCTCGATTTCACCAGCCCGGCGGCGACCGTCGAATTCGCCGGCTACGCGGCGCAGGCGCGCATCGCCCATGTCATCGGCACCACCGGCTGCTCGGCGGACGACAATGCAAGGATCACTGCTGCGGCGCGCCACGCGACGATCGTCAAATCAGGCAATATGAGCCTCGGCGTCAATCTGCTGGCGGTGCTGGTGGAGCAGGCGGCGCGCGCGCTCGATGCCGACGATTTCGATATCGAGATCCTGGAAATGCACCACCGGCACAAGGTCGACGCGCCGTCGGGCACGGCGCTTCTGCTCGGTGAAGCCGCCGCCGCCGGGCGCGGCATCGATCTTGACGGGAACAGCGTGCGGTCGCGCGACGGCCATACCGGCGTGCGCAAGACCGGCTCGATCGGCTTCGCCACGCTGCGCGGCGGCTCGGTGGTCGGCGACCACAGCGTCGTGCTGGCCGGCACCGGCGAGCGCATCACGCTTGCCCATCACGCCGAGGACCGGGCGATCTTCGCCCGCGGCGCGGTCAAGGCCGCACTGTGGGCGCGCGGCAGGAAGCCGGGACTGTATTCGATGCGCGACGTGCTCGGACTCGCCTGAGACGATCTCATCCACCAAACCTAAGGAGCAAAAATGTCGGGAACTCTCGTGCTCGTGCGCCATGGCCAGAGCGAATGGAACCTGAAGAACCTTTTCACCGGCTGGCGCGACGTCGACCTGACCGAGCTGGGCCACGCCGAGGCCAGGAAGGCGGGCGCCAAGCTGAAGGCGCGCGGCATGAAATTCGACATCGCCTTCACCTCGTCGCTGATCCGGGCGCAGAAGACCTGCCAGCACATTCTCGACGCGGTCGGCCAGAGCGATCTCGAGACCATCCGCGACCAGGCGCTGAACGAGCGCGACTATGGCGATCTCTCCGGCCTCAACAAGGACGACGCGCGCCAGAAATGGGGCGAGGAGCAGGTGCATGTCTGGCGCCGCTCCTACGACGTGCCGCCGCCCGGCGGCGAAAGCCTGAAGGACACCGGCGCGCGCGTCTGGCCCTATTATCTGCACGACCTGCAGCCGCATGTGCTGCGCGGCGGCACGGTGCTGGTGGCGGCGCACGGCAATTCGCTGCGCGCGCTGATCATGGCGCTGGACGGCAAGTCGGGCGAGGAGATCGTCAGACTAGAGCTCGGCACCGGCGTGCCGGTCATCTACAGGCTCAACGCCGATTCGACGGTGGCATCCAAGGAAGTGCTGGAGGGGTAAGCCGGCAGTGGTTCGCGCCTTTCAAAAAAGCGCGTTGACACTCATGCCTCGCCCGCTTAATGAGCGCGCACCAGCCCAGATGGCGGAATTGGTAGACGCGCACGGTTCAGGTCCGTGTGCCGCAAGGCGTGGAGGTTCGAGTCCTCTTCTGGGCACCATCATCTTGTAAGCACCTGATTTCATTCAGGTTCTGATTCGCCTTTCCAGTTCGGCCCAGTTGTAACAGTGACTGTTATAGTCGGGGCTCGAATCGAATGGCGACACTGCCCGAACGGATGATGACGCGCAGCGGCACTTTTTACTGCCGAATTTGGGTTCCTACGGACATTGCCCCTATATACGGGCGACAACTCGTGGTCCGATCCTTGCGTACAAAAGATCTCAAAACCGCCAAGTCGCGTCTCGCTCGCAAGAACGTCGAACTGGAAAACCAGTTTGACGCGATTCGTGCCGAGAAGGTTGCCTATGACAATCTTGGCATTGCTGCGCCGGACTCGCGAACGATCCGTGCCGGCTTCCGCGAGATCGCCCGCGAACACGCCATCGCGGCGAGCGATCACGAGTTCTGCCGCCGTGCGGAGCTCTTCAGCCAGGCGACCGCGGCGCCAGCACGGTTCTGGCGCGGCGAGTTCGGACCGCTGCCGGTGCCGGCCGACTTTGGGCACGAAGAGGTCGATGCCTACACCTATTTCGACCACCTCGTTGCCGAAGGTGATCTCGAAAAGGTCATCGCGTTCGTCAATCGGTTTCGCCTTGGGAAGCGGATCGAGACGTTGCAGAGCATGCGGGCGACCGGAAACCTTGGCGAATTCGTCGCGATCGCCGAGAACCGCATTCCCGAAATCACCCGTTCGGATGCGATCGCTCTTGGCCGATTGCTGCTTGAGAACGAACTCGATGCGCTTCGGGCAATCGCCGAGCGACAACCTGATCCTTCGCTGGGCGATCTTCGTGCAGGCAATTTTCGGCAGGCGGAAAAGCCTGAAGCGCCTGCCTTGCACATCTCTCCGCCGACGGCACCAACCGCCATGCCGATCTCGCTCGACGAACTTTTCGAGCGCTGGGAGGCGGAAACCGATCCGAGTGCCAGCACACTGTCCAGCTGGCGCGGCATCATGCGCGACCTCAAATCGTTCGTCGGGGACAAGGCGGACGACATTACTCGGATCACCGCCGAGGATATCGTCGGCTGGAAGGACAAGCTCGTCAAAGCTAAGAAGGCAGCGGCAACCATCTCGCGAGGCTATCTCGGCTGCGCCCGTGCGCTGTTCAGGTTTGCCGTGGCGAACAAGCTCGCGGCGTCCGATCCTTCCCAAGGAATCAAGGTCGCGCGCAAGACGAAGGCGGGCAAGAAGATGTTGGGCTATACCGGAGAGGAGGTGGCTCGGCTGCTGGATTTGGCGAGCGCCGCTCCGGAACCTTGGAAGAAGTGGCTTCCCTGGTTGGCTGCGGCCACGGGTTCACGGATTGGCGAAGTGGCGCAGCTGCACTTCAGCCATGTGTTTGAGGAAGACGGATATCATGTCGTAAAGATCACGCCGGCAATCGATGCCGGTAGCATCAAAAATGCCGAAAGCGAAAGGACAGTGCCCATTCATCCGGCCCTGCTTGCAGCAGGCTTCCTGGAGTTCGTGCGAACGAAAGGCGAAGGTCCGCTCTTCTATGGCCGCTCGTCAGGTGATCCAAAGCGGAAGCATGCCTCGAAAGGCGTTGCCAACCGGCTGGCCACGTGGATTCGAGCGAACGGGTTTTCCGACCCGCGCAAAGCGCCAAATCATGCGCTGAGGCACTGGTTCAAGACCGAAGCTTCAAGGGTAGGCATTTCTGACAGCGTGGCCGACGCCATTCAGGGCCACACCGACAGCAGTTCCTCGGGTGTCTACAGGCATATCGGCTTGGCCCTGATGGCATCAGCGCTCGAGAAGATCGAACTGCCGCCGCGCCGCGGCGTGTCCTTAGACGCTTAGAGCTACACGCCTGCGCTGAGCAAGCTCGTAACGTCCTGATTGCGCCAAGAACGGTTATCGCCGAACCACTACTCAGACGTCGCATTTGGGGCCGCAAGCGGACTGGCAGCTTCTAGCCTCGCAAGCAAGATACCGGACGTTTTTCAGCACAGCAGCGGCATAAGGGTTAAATCGAACGGCTGTCATATGCCCAATGCAGCAGAGCCTGGCGCTGACGCGGCCGGCACCAGCAGTCCCCAGGCTCGCAGGCTCGGCGAAGCTGCGCGATATGGCGGCGAATAGCTTTCCAACGGGCGATCTGTCGCTCGTCCTCGCCGGGCATGCGACGACCTTGGTGGTAGCGGCAGTACCACTGGAACCAGCCACGCGGATCGTCGGAATGTATCCATCCCTTGGATCGCCAGACAATGAGCGGTTGGCTGGCGTCGACCCCGAACCAGTTAAGTGACGGATCTTTTCGCACCGACGACAGCCGGGCCTCTGCAAACCAGTCGTTGGGGAATTCGTCGCGACAATCGGTCATGTACTTGCCGCCGAACACGCCGAGTGCCAGCATCTCGGCCGGTGTCAAGTCTGGCCGGAAATCGGGATGAAAGTCACGGCCAATTGGCGCAACGAGAGCGTACCGGTAGCCTTGCTGCATCCGATCGTTCACGACGACCCACCGGGGTCTCATCGGGCGCCCTGCGACGGTGGTTTCGAGCGGTTGCGCCGCCAGATGGACAAGTTAAGTGCCGCCGCGAAACTCACCCACGTCAGGTAAGGACAAAGCAGCAAGGCAGCAGCCGCATTCACGGGGTGAAACATTATAATCGTCGCCAGGATCGCAGCCCAAAGCACCATGATCTCCACTACGGCCAGCCCGGGTCGGTGAAGTCCAAAAAAGATCGGCGTCCACGCAGCATTGAGCAGAAGTTGGACTCCATAGAAACTGAGAGGCAGTGCTGCACCGGCAATGCCTGCCTCTAGCCATACGAGCCAGCCCGACAGTCCGATCGATGCATAGAGAACCGACCAGACCGGGGCGAACAGCCAATCGGGCGGGCGCCATCTTGGCTTGTCGAGCTGCTTGTACCAGTCGCCTGGCCTAAAGATCACGCCGGTAGCCGCCGCAGCGAAGCTCGCGACCTCGAAGGTGACCAGCACGAGGAGGGAATGCATGTCCATCCGGCAAAAGATGGAGGGAACCGCCGACGAGGCAAGCGGGTCCCTCCGAAGGCCCTATCGGTTCTGGCCAGCAGCGAACTCGCCGGAGCCCATCGCAGAAAGCAGGGGGGTGATCTGCCAGGCCGCCGATAGCCCTACCAGGATGTAAACGATCCGGGCGAACCCCGAGCCAGCCCCGAAGATGGCGGCCACGAGGTCAAAGCTGAATAGCCCGACCAGCCCCCAGTTCAGCCCGCCTACGATTATGAGGATGAGCGTAAAAACGTTGATGATCTTCATGGTTCTTCTCCAGGTCGAGGGATGAGGGTCAGCCTTCCGGCGGCATGATCACCTTGTCGATGACATGGATGACGCCGTTCGAGGCAGCAAGATCGGCAGCAGTGACGGCGGCATCGTTGACCTTGACGGTGGAGCCCTCGACTTCGATGTCGATCATTTCGCCATTTACCGACTTCGCTTCATCGATACCCGCCACGTCCGCAGCCATCACCTTCCCCGCGACCACATGGTAGGTGAGGATCTCAGTGAGTTTTTGCTTGTTCTCCGGCTTCAGCAGGTTTTCGACGGTACCGGCCGGCAATTTGGCGAAGGCTTCATCGGTCGGAGCAAAGACCGTGAACGGACCCGTCCCTTTGAGAGTTGTGACCAGGCCCGCCGCTTCGAGCGCTGCGGCCAGGGTCTTGAACTGACCCGCATCCACCGCAGTGTCGACGACATCCTTCTCCGCGGCGAACGCGCTGACGCTGCTGCCGAGCGTGATCGCTGCAGCGAACAAAACACTTTTGAACTTCATGGCATTTTTCCTCTGATGACCGGTGCGGGGTGCACGTCATGGCTTTCATGTGGAGCAAATTAGTTTTCTTGCTACTCAAATTTTCGTGAACAGAAAGAGAATTCTCTTGTGAAGATAATATCGTTGGCATAGTTTCCCGAAACGAAAAGGAATTTTGCCACATGCTCTCCGACACGCTTTCAACCGAGCTTCAGCGGTACGCGATCGGCCCTCGTATCAAGGCACTGCGTCTGAGAAAGAAGCTGGGGTTGGTGCAGTTGGCCGGGCATACGGGCCTCTCGCCTGCGATGCTGTCGAAGATCGAGCGCGGGCAGATGTTTCCAACGCTGCCCACGCTGCTTCGGATCGCCATGGTTTTCGGCGTCGGCCTCGATCACTTCTTCAATGCCGACAAGGAGGAGCCGCTCATCGCGATCGTCCGAAAGCAGCAGCGTCTCAAACTTCCAAGCCCGCCGGGCGAAAAGCACCCGGCCTATCTATTCGAAAGCCTGGACTATCCCGCTTCTGACCGCCGCATGGAAGCGTTCTACGCCGAGTTCCCGGTCGATTCGCCGCCCTCAGAGCCGCATCAACATGGCAGCGCTGAGTTCATCTACGTGCTCAGCGGTCGGCTTATACTCAATGTGAATGGCAAGGAGGCCGCGCTGGATACGGGGGACGCTGTATATTTCGACTCAAGCGTTCCGCACAGTTACCGCCGTGAAGGCAAGGAAATATCAACCGCTATCGTTGTGACTTCTTCATAGGCCGGCGTTGACTGAACACTCCTGAAACTCAATCCCTATGCATTGCCAGCGTTGGTGGAGGAAGTCGGCTTTCAGGTGGGGAGCCGCGGGTAGTCAACGGCCGAGATGGGCGCATTGCTGCTCGAGAGCATAGTGGGGCCGCCAATGGCCAGTCCGCTCTTGATTTTCAAGTATGAAAAGTAGCCTTCAAGGCGAGCGGGCCGCTCAGCGACTCGTACACTCTGTCGGCGGCCGGATTCCGGTAGCCAGAATCACAATGCGGCTCCGTACGACTGCCGCGTCACGTGTTGAAGATCTTTGGTGCCGCTACGAGCGGCTGGGCCGCGTGGAGGCGAACTGCGACTTCGTCCGCCGCAATAGTCCGTCGACCATATAAGGGCGTGAGAACGGCATATCGGGCGTACGGAACTATTGAAAATGCTGGCCGTTAGGGTGTTCACCAAGCCGAAGGGGGCAACGTGGAAACTGACGACGCTTCACCGATAGTCACAGGAGTTGAAGGCCTCGATTATGTCCTTCGAGGTGGGTACGCCAAGTTCCGATCTCATCTCGTCGAAGGCAGACCCGGCTCGGGAAAGACCACACTCGGGCTGCAGTTTTTGCTCAATGGCGCGCAGAACAAGGAGAGATGCCTCTACATCACACTATCCGAAAGTAAGCGGGAGCTGCTTTCGGTCGCGAGCCGACATGGCTTGAGTCTCGATGGCATAGAGATCCTAGAGCTTGTCCCTCCAGAGCTTAGCCTCGATCCATCCCAGCTCCAGACATTGGTTCACTCTTCCGAACTCGAGCTTGGTGAGACCGTGCAATCAGCGCTGGCTGAAATCGAGCGTCTCAAGCCAGACCGAGTCGTGTTCGATTCGCTATCCGAAATCCGTCTCTTGTCACAAGGCTCGTTGCGCTATCGGCGGCAAGTACTGGCACTTAAGAGCTTTTTCCTGCTCAGCAACGCAACTGTCTTATTGCTCGATGACCTGACCGCAGAACATGACGATCTAAATTTGCACTCGATCAGTCACGGCGTCATTAGGTTGGAACAGCTGTCGCCGGTGTACGGCGGAGAGCGACGGCGGCTGCGTGTCATCAAGATGCGTGGGGTACAAATTCGTGGTGGCTACCACGATTTCGTCATTCGGCCGGGCGGCCTGACCGTGTTTCCCAGGCTTGTCGCTTCCGAGCATGAGATGGTCGAGTATGGCCCGCCTGCCTCAAGCGAAACTGCAATTGACAACCTGGCTGGCGGAGGCTTGGCGCGCGGCACCAGCACCCTGCTTATGGGTCCCTCCGGGGTCGGAAAATCAACCATTGCCAGCGCTTATTGTCATGCTGCGCTCCTCCGAGGCGAGAGCGTCCTGGTGCTCTTGTTCGACGAAACAAAACGAATCTTCATGGCGCGCGCTTCAGGTCTCGGAATGAATCTGGAGGCGTTTGCCGAAGAGGGCAGATTGTTGCTGGAACAGATCGACCCGGCGGAGCTTTCGCCTGGTGAGCTGTCGGCGCGTATTCAGTCCGCCGTCGAACGGTCAAATGCAAGGATCGTCGTCGTCGACAGCCTCACCGGCTACCTTAACACCATGTCTGGAGAGCAGCATCTCGTGCTTCAAATGCACGAGATCCTTACCTATCTCAATCACAAAGGCGTGGTTACAATTCTGGTTTTGGCCAATCATGGATTGATTGGCCAAGTGGCAGCTCCTGTGGAAATGACGTATCTCTGCGATTCCGTCATGCTTTTACGCTTCTTCGAGAGTGGCGGTCGCTTGAGGCGCGCTATTTCGGTTGTAAAAAGGCGCGTAGGCCCGCACGAAGACACCATTCGTGAGTTCAAAATCACCGCCGCTGGATTGGCTGTAAGTGAGCCACTGGAGGATTTCCGAGGCATCCTTACGGGCGTGCCTTCATTCGAGGGCAAGAAGGCCGACCTTCTCGAAGGTGAGCCGTCCTGATGACACTGGACCTGGAAGTTCTTGTGCTTGCGCCGATAGGGCGTGATGGCAAGGTTGCAAGTTCGATCCTAGCTGCCAGTCGGATCAGTTCATGCATCTGCTCGAGTCTCGACGAAGCAATGCCGCTTCTGGACCGCGCACATTGCCTTGTTGTTGCCGAGGAGGCACTGATCAACGCCGATCGCAGTCGGTTTGCAGCTTGGCTCGAGAATCAGCCGGCGTGGTCAGATTTTCCAATCGTGCTTCTGACAATGCGTGGCACCGAGTTCGACAAGCGTCTTGCGTTTCTCGATCGTCATCTGATCGTGCTTGAACGGCCGTTTCTGGCCTCGAGTTTCGCCAACTCTGTGCGATCTGCTCTGCGCGCCCGCGCCCGCCAGATCGAGGTCAAGTCCTATATCGAACAGAAGCAGGAAGTGACGCAGCGGCAGAACCTGCTGATCCGGGAACTGCATCATCGCGTTAAGAACACGCTGGCCAATGTTAGGGCCATGATGGGCGCAACAGCCATATCAACCGATAGCGTTGAGGAGTTCGTGCGTAATTTCTCGGCCAGGATCGTCTCACTGGCTGAAACGCATTCGATTTTGACGGACGACTACTGGCAGACCGCCTCTTTGAACAAACTTCTTGAGGGGGAACTCCGACATTACGAGACAGACGACAGCCCACGTATACGGCTTGAAGGACCGAACGTCGCGCTCATTGCCGACATTGCCGTACCGGTCGGCATGGCCCTCCATGAGCTTGCCTCCAATTCGGCGAAATTCGGGGCGTTGTCTCGGCCTGAAGGTCAGCTTGCCGTCTGTTGGTCAGTCGGCAGTTCTGGTGCTGGGCAGACGCTCAGCCTCGCCTGGCAGGAGCGCAACGGACCCCCGGTTCAAACGCCGAAGCGGCGGGGTTTTGGCACCGCGCTTCTAGAAAAGGTGGTCCCCGTGCAGTGTGATGCCAAGGTTGAACTCGACTATCAACATGACGGCCTGCGCTTCACCTTGGTCCTACCGCTGCGCGAGACAAGGCTCGTGCCTTCCTACTCGTGAACCTCACCGCGGCTTCAAATTTGGCGATGGCTGGTTGAGCCCATGACTGGTACTGTGCCTTTCAGGGAAAAGAACGGGCCCCGAGATGACATCGGATTCAGAGAAGGCCGTTGAGCAGTTGCTCGATACACCCGATCTTGCCACCGCGCTGGAAAGCGATCAGTTCAAAAAATTCCTCGACCAGGTGCCAATCGCGATTGCTGTTTCGGACTTGAGCGCGAAAGAGCGCGTGGTCTATGCCAATCCGGAATTCGAAAAACTGTCCGGTCTAAAGGCGGCCGCGCTTACCCGGCAGAATTGGGCAGCACTCCCTGGTATTGGCCTCCATCAGCACAAGGGCCGGCCACTTGGCGAAGCCGTGGTTGAGGAGACCGATTTCGTCGGCACCTTCCGGCTGGAGCGCGAAGCGGACAGGGCCGCAATAGCTGACGTTTATTCAAACATCATCGTGGACGACAATGGCATGCGGTGCTTCCGGTTGGTGGCTCTGGTCGACGTGTCAGCCCATGGTCAAAATGACGACGGGCGCCCGGTGGAGGAGCTCGTTCGCGAGAAGGACACGCTGCTGCGCGAACTCCAGCATCGGGTGAAAAACAACCTCCAGATGATCACGGCGTTGATCCGTCTCGAAACCCGCAACGCCACGGAGCCCGATCAGAAGCGGTTTGAGAGGCTCGCCGGGCGTGTCGACGCTCTGGCGATCCTCTACCAGACGCTATCGGCCGACGAACAGAAGGATGAAGTCGACCTTGGCGTCTATCTCAGCCAGATCGCGTCCGCGGTGATGACTTCGCATGCCGTAGAGGGTATTCGCCTCGACATGAAAGTGGACACATATCCGGTGTCGATCAACGTTGCTATGCCGGCGGGACTGGTCGTGAACGAACTGCTGACCAACTCACTAAAACATGCTTTCCAGGGGCGCGAAGGCGGCACGATAACGCTGCACAGCATCGTCGGTGGCGACGGCTGCCGGGTCATCGTTGCTGACGATGGTATCGGCCTGCCGGAGGGCGAGTCATGGCCCAAGACCGGCAAGCTTGGCGCGCTGATCGCCCGCTCGTTAGCCGAGAATGCCAAGGCGCAGTTCGACGTAAAGTCGAGTGCTGGCGAAGGGACTGCGGTCACTATCATCTTTAGGCGATCCGAGGCAGAAAGCTCCGCTCTGAAATCCATCTGAAGTGCTGCTGCTCGACAGTTGTTACGCTGCAGGGCTAGTTCGGCTCGACCTACGGGATCAAGGCGCTTAGCCGCAGCGCGCGTGAAGCTTCCTGCCTCTGCGACGGCAATGAAGGCTGCGACATCGCTGAAATCGCGTTTCTCATTTATCAATTCATTCTAACTTCATGCGGATTATATAGCGGCCAATTAACGCCTGTCTCCTCCGTTATTTCTACGATCTCAATGACGGAAAGGGCCAAGAAAAATCAGTGACATGAACACATGGACGCTTGAGACGTCGGCTTTCAGGAAAAGCAAGGTTCATCTCAACAGTTCGAGATTGGCGCGAAGCGGTAATTGATGTGCCGGGCGCAGGGGTCGCCATGGTTCAATTCACAGCCGCTGATCTTGACGCCGTCCGGCCTTATGCGAAGCTGATAGGGTCATTCGATCTGGGGGCAGTGAATGTCGTCATCGCATTATACGCATGGATCAAGTGAAGCCGAGCAGCAACGGCTGACGGCTTTAAACAAGCGTCTTAATCAACGATGTCTCGACGCTGCACAGCTGGTTGTTGGCGAGCGGGTCGTCGATTTCGGTGCTGGGTTAGGGCAGTTTTCGAGAATGATGGCGCGGGCCACCGGTGTTCCGGTCTTGGCTTTGGAGCGAAGCCCGGAGCAGATAGCGGAGGCGCTACGACAGGCTGACGCCGATGGGGATTTGGCATTTCTGGAGATGAGGCAAGGTGATGTGCTTGCTCCACTTCTTACCGATAACGAGATTGGACAGTTCGACGTTGCTCATGCGCGGTTCGTTCTAGAGCACCTACCTGACCCGTTGCTGCTTGTTCGCAACATGGCCGGCGCAGTGCGACCGGGCGGACGGGTGATATTGTCAGATGACGACTATGATGGGCTGCGGCTCTGGCCCGAGCCACCGGGATTTGCCTCACTATGGCATGCCTATCAGCGAACCTACGACCGACACGGCAATGATCCAATCATCGGACGTCGCCTTGTCCAATTGTTCCATCAGGCCGACCTGCGTCCGCGACGTATCACATTTGCCTTTTTTGGCGGATGCGCCGGCGAGCCTGACTTTGAGGCAGTTGTCCGGAACATTGCGAGCATCATCGATGAAGCGATGGACGATATCGTCGCTATCGGATTGCCTCCCCAATCCGTCACTGCGACGCTCGACGCCCTGATTGATTGGAGCAAGGAGCCGGACTCGGCCGTCTGGTTTGGAATGTCTTGGGCTGAAGCCGTTCGACCGGTCTAGTCGATGGGCTCTTGTGGTTCGTTTTGCCGTAACCAAGAGATAGATTTTCTGAACAGCGCGTCCGCTTTCGGTTGCCTCTGCCCTCGGGCGGAACGACCGAGATGGGGCGCTAAGCGGCCATCCAAGGCCTACGGAAGTCGTCTTGGGTAGCAGGGGCACCAACGCTTCTTTCGCAGTATACGCGCAAACGGGAACCCAGCCGGCTCTTCCCCCGCAGCAACGAAGTAGGTAGCGCGGATGTGGGGAAAGGCGTAGCGCTCTCCCGCTCCTAAAATCTATTAACACTCTGAAACTCCTTAACCAGATATCGGCGACGTGGTAGCGGCCCGCGAAACACATCAGGACGTGATCTCTACCAGCGAGCCATCCGGCGTTCGTACGACCGCTTCATAGTAGCCATCTCCGGTCATGCGCGGTTGCGAGACCAGCAAACCGTCTTCATCAAGTCGCCTGGCTAGGGCGTCTACCGCTTCATGTGAACCGACGGAGACAGCGACATGCGCCCAGCCCGGGACTTCCGCGCCGGCGCGCGCTATGTCTTCGGGAACCCACGGACCGGTCATCAATTCGATGGATGGCCCACCGTCCAATTCCACAAAGCGAGATGCGAAGCCTGGGCGTCGTCGACTTTCATACCGCTCACCGTTCATGGGATTGCCAACCATGCCCACGATCTGGACCGGAACACTTCGAACACGCCTGATCCGTCACATCCGATCATCATGACGATCGAGCGCGGCTTATTGGACTCCCAGGGCATCGCTGTTGGTTTCCACATTTCGTATCGCATCGGCCAACCGGTGTTCAGGCAAATCTCCCGATCGGACGGCCGCAACGATGTGCATGGCAACCTCGTTTGCCCTGCCCGCCGGAAGAAGGATGAGGTCGGCACCCGCGTTCACGGCGGCGACTGCGGTTTCGCTATCAGAGAGGCCTCGCAGAATTCCAACAGCATCGATATCGTCACTGACGACGATGCCGGTAAAACCAAAATCGTGGCGCAGCATATCGATGGTTTTCTTCGAGCGAGAGGATGGAAAGTCCGAATCGACGGCGGGTACCAGCGCCGGGCCGGTCATGATTGCGCGGACGCCCGCTTGGATCGCCGAGCGGAAAACGTCAAATCCCGGGAGCAGATCTTCTGCTGTCCCTCGAACATCCGCGAGTTCGATTGCCGGGTCACCGGTGATGTCATGGTGGCCGGGAAAGTGTTTGGCTGTCGCCACGATGCCGGCACTCTGAATGCCACTGATGAATGCCCTCGTGATGCGGGCGACCTGACGCGCATCTGTGTCAAGGGTTCGTCCATGCAGCCAGGGATTGCGACCAGTGAGGACATCGACCACGGGACCGAGGAACATTCCGACCCCTAGTTCCCTGGCCTTCCGGCCAATGACGTGCGCCCGTTGGCGAATTGTCTCATCCGGCATCGAGAGCAGTTCCGCCCGACCGCCAAGCCTTGGCGCCAGTCCATGCAGACGTTCGATTCCGGTTGGCTCCTGATCGAGCGCGATTAGCACCCTGTTGGCGCGGGTGGCCACTTCGTCAGCCAGACGGCGGAAATCCTCCGCTCGTTCTGAGGCGCGTCTGGCATCGCTCATTCGACGCGAAACATATTCGGCCCGTGTCTCGCCGAGCAGCAGCGATCGGCCACCTTCGTCGAAGTAGCGCTTCAAATCATCAGTCAACTCCAGACTGTCGATAGCGGGAAGGAGGACCGCGCGCGCGTTGCGTTCGATACTGTCCACGGTCCTGTCCTTCGCAAATGTGTTCGAGCCAGAGAATTGGCCGCGGCCGATGCGGATGAGAATGCTTCGGCTCGGGTATCACGATCTTCTGATGTTCTGCCCGCTTCCCGCGCTTATTCCGCGTCAACGGGCGCTTCGCAAAGTTGCTCGCTATACGCATGGGATACTTCAGAATAGGCCACGCACTTAATTCTGGATAACTCGACGTTCTCCTGGCTTGTGCGCATTATAAAAGCCACGATTTTTCCGCCGAAAAAATACGATCCCATCGACGACAATAGTATCAGGCCCGCCAGAGCTGGGATTGAAATTGAAGGCCTTTTTCGGGTTTGATTCAACATTGGCTTTTCCATGCAACATGGGCTCCATCTTGCCCCTTCAGTCGCCCAAACAGAGCATCTAGGGAATCGGGTGCAACTCGATAGCCAACCAGATCGAGTCGGTGTCCGCATAATAGCGATGCCACGGATACTCCCACCGGTTCTTGCCGGCGACGCGGCAGAATGGGTCATGCGTGTAACCAACCGGCATCATGATATCCTCATAGAGCGCGGACTGCTCCCGCTCATGGAATTTCTGCATGCGGCCGAGGCCATGGATCTGGGTATGCACCTCGAGGAACGGGTGCTCATTGTGGATGAAGCAGTCGGTTTCTCCCGGCGACCACCAAAGGTTCAGCTTCAGCTCGAACTCCTGATTTGCCGCGACGGCGGGGTTCTCGTTGGTAAATGCGAAAGGATTGGTCGTCACGGTGCCGATCGTATCCTGCGCCGAGATGTAAAGTGGCGTGTCGCGCGGAAAGCTCTTGATCCGGTTGCCAAGCCAGTCCCAGCCGCGCAGGGCGACGCCGCCGAGGTTGGTGGTCTTGTTCATCTTCAGCACTGCCGCACGCTCCGCGCTGACGATCTTCGCACCCTTCAGCGTGGTCGACTTCCAGGCTGGCACGATACCGGGCACGGCCGATCCCGACGTCACCATCGGCTTTGGCGAAAGGTTGACGACTACACCGTCCTCGACGGCGAAATCGCGCGCATTGTCGACCAATGCCGCCGAGATGAAATCATCGGCAAAAGCCAGATTGCGACACGCGTTCTCTTGATAAGCCATCAGCATCCTGATTCCATTCGTCCAACTCTGGCGTATGGAACCACGCTCCAGATCGCCGTTCAATTTCGCGGCAAGCGTATTACTGGCGCATAAGTAAGCAAATTATGCGCCAGTTTGCGTCAAGTTGACTTATATGGACGGGTCGCGGCAGCACCCAGTGTGATGACGGCGAAGGCGACGAACACGACCCACAGACTGGCGCGCAGCGAGGTTGCCTGTGCCAGCATGCCGATGAAGGCCGGGCCGACGAGCAGGCCAGCATAGCCGAGTGCAGCGACCAACGACATGGCCGAGCCTGCCGCATGGCCGCCGATCCGGCCGGCTGCGGCAAACAGCAACGGCACTACGTTGGCGATGCCGAAGCCGCACAAGATGAGCGCCAGGAAGATGACCGGCACCGTCGAGATGCCAAGGATCACCGCCAGCGCAAGAGCACTTGCCGCGGCCCCAAGCCGCAACAGCCGTGCCGGCCCAAACGCATTGGCCATCGCGTCGCCGACCACGCGACCGACCGCCATCATGCCGGCAAAAACCGCAAAGCCGAAGGCGCCCGTGCTCTCCGACGCACCGGCATTGCCGACCAAATAGACGGCTGTCCAGTCCATCAGCGCCCCTTCCGAAAACAGCGCCAAGAACGCAATCCCACCAACGAGCAACAGCCGTCGCCGCTGGACGGGATCGAGCCGAGCCGAGCCTTCGTTCGACCTCTTGCGGACTGATATGTGCGGTTCGCTCAGCCAACAACCGGCTGCGCCGAATAGGATCACGCCCATTCCCGTGACGCCGAGGCACGCCTGCACATTGCCGCCAGCAGATAGAATCAATCCACAGACGCCTGCGCCCCCCAAATTGCCGACACTGAACAATGCGTGGAAGGACGACATGATATGGCGGCCGACGCGTCGCTCCAGGAAGGCGGCGTCCGTATTCATCAACACGTCGAGCGCTCCGAACGAGGCGCCCGCGAAGGCGACGACGAGCCCCAACGAGGTCACGCTCGGCGCATGCGGTGCAACGATCAACGCCAACCCGAAGCCGGTACAGGCGATAAGGCATAGGATGCGCGTGCCGAACCGCGGCACCAGCCGGCCGACATTGGTCATGGTCAGGATGGCGCCGGCCGCGAAGCAGAGCAGCACGAAGCCTAGCGTACCCTTGTCGATCTGCAGTTCCGCACTGATGGACGGCAGGCTCGCGGCCCACGCGCCGATACCAATGCCGCCCGCAAGAAAAACCATGAAGGAGGCCTGGCGTGACGGCGGCTTTGTCTCGGCGGTGATCATTGGAATCCTGCTTGCCGTCGGGCCGGCTGGTGGTTGGCGGCATGGTCTGTGGATGAGAGGCTGTCCGGTCGGTAGATGCACCGATGGGGATCGCTCATCACCCCTCGCCGGGATCGAAGCCTACTCGTGACGTTTGACGGCGGCCGCCCTGCCGGTCGCGGCAGCCTTTCCCACGGCTTCAGCGCCGGCGAGCGCCGCCAGCCCATCGCGTCCGGTGGCACGAGGGCTGCCAGTCCCGGCGATGGCGTTCAGGAATTGCTCGACCGTATCCGCGTAGAGATCGTTGGCCCGCAGCGGGATCGATTCGTTGCGCCCATTCACCCGCCGCGTTAGCGTTCCCGTGGAACGCTGCGCCAGTGTGCCGGCCGCTATCAGCGCCCCTTCCGAGCCGAGCGCCACGACCTGGCTTTCCACGTCGGGCGTGACGAAGCTCTCATGCACCTGGACGAAGGTACCGCCGCTCATCTTCAGGGCGTACATCGCATGATCGTGGACGGTGTTGGAACTGAGCGCCACGCCCGCGCCCAACGCGACCGCCGTCACCGGCGTCTGCTCCAGCAGGAACGAAGCCAGGTCTATGTCGTGGACGCTGAGATCAAGGTAGATGCCGCCCTCGGCCGCGTCCTTGATCCGCCACGATTGCAGAACGGGTCTGAGATAGCCGGCATGGACGATCATCAGCGAACGGACGGCACCTATCTCGCCGGCCGCGATCATCCGCTGCATCGTCTGGTGCACCGGCGACGACCGCAGATGGTGGTTGACGGCAAGCACCACGCCGGCCTTCTCGCAGGCACGCACCATCTTCAGGGCATCTGCCGAGCGGGTGGCCAGCGGTTTGTCGCACAGCACATGTTTGCCGGCTGCCGCTGCGGCCAGCACTTGATATCGGTGCTGCGTGTTGGTTGAGCTGATGTAGACCGCGCCGATCCGCCGGTCGTCGAGCAACGTGTCGAGATCAGAGCATGAGTCCGCAATGTCGAGGTCGCGCGCGAAGGCGGCGGCGCGCGCGCCGTCATGGCTCATCACGCTCAGGGGCCGGCCGCCGCTGCGGCGGATAGCATCGACCATGTATTCGCGCGCGATGGTGCTGGCGCCGATGAGACCCCAGCCGAAGCCGTCGAGGACCTCAACGGCGACCGTCAGGGCGCGCGGCATGGCCGTGGCCAAACCGGTATGGATGGAGTTCTTCGCTTTGCTCGGGGCCATTGGAACACTTCCAGTCAGGCGATTGAGACCCATTGGCGAAGCCGCGAGGAATCGAGGCAGGCGTCGACGATCTGGGTGATGTGGTGGCCGCTCTCGAAGGTCGGCCACATTTGCTCGCCTGTGACGATGGAGCGCACCACCTCGGCGATCTCGATCTGCTTGGATTCATTGTAGCCGAGCGCAAAGTTGGCGATCGGCAGGAACGCGGCATAGGTGGCGTTCTCCGGCCCGACATCGATCTCGCGAAAACCCCGTCGGCCGACGACGTCGTCGTTGGTGTAGAAGCGCAGCCGGTTTACTTCGTCGTAGTCATAGGCGATGCTGCCCCTGGTGCCGTAGATCTCATAAGTCTGCTTGAACTTGCGGCCGGTCGCGACGCGGCTGAAATCGACGATGCCCATTGCGCCGTTCTTGAAACGGCAGAGCAGGTTCGTGGCGTCGGTGTTGGTCACTTCGGCCATGTCCTCATTGCCGGTAAGCTCGGCGCCGCTGCCATAGTTGAACCCGGCAACGACGGGGCGCTTGTGCGTGACGATCGCGCAATCGGCGATCAGTTCAGACACCCGCCCCACCAGCCGCTCCATGAAAGAAAAGACGTGGCTGCCGGTATCGCCGACGATGCCCGTCGGCGCGAGCTTGCCGTCCGCGCGCCACATGAAGGGTGCGTTCGGATCGCCCAGCACATCGACATGCTGGCACGCCCTGAACAGCTTGATGTCACCAATCTCGCCGGAATCGATAATATCCTTGGCAACGTCGTGGATCGGGTTGCGCGGGAACGCGTGGCCTACGCGCGTGATGACACCCTTCTCAGCCGCGATGTCGGCGAGCTCGCGGGCCTCGGTTGCCGTATTGGCAAGCGGCTTTTCGCAATAGACATGCTTTCCCTGGAGAAGCGCCGCTTTGGCGACCTCGTGGTGCAGACTGTCGGGAAGGCAGATATCGACCAACTCCACTGACGAATCGGCCACCGCTGCGCGCCAGTCGGTCGACAGTTTCGCATTCGGGACCAGCTTGCCGGCCTTCTCCAGCGCCTGCTCGCTTCCGTCGACCAGCCAGGCAATTTCGGCCGTACCTTTGTCCGAGCCAAAGATGAACGGTATGTTCCGGTAGGACATGGTGTGGACCTTGCCCATCCAGCCGCAGGCGCCCAGGACGGCTACTTTCACGGATCTGCTCATTGGTCCTCTCCTGTCCACTCGAACTACTGGACCAGCTCGGCGCGCAGCTTTGATGCAGCGCGCAGTGTTACGGCGACGATCGTCAGCGCCGGATTCACCGCGGCCGAGGTCGGCAGCACGCTTGCGTCCATGATGTAAAGGTTCTTGACGTCATGCGATCGGCAATGCGTATCGACGACCGAGGTCGCGCCATCAGTGCCCATCTTGGCTGTGCCGCACTGATGCGATGGCGTACGACGATCGAAGGCGCGCGACAGCACGATCGGAAATCCGGCCGCCTTGAACACGCCGCGCACCCGCTCGACCAGCGTCCTGTGACCCAGCATGTTGGAGCGCTGCCAGTCGAGCACGATCGCCGACCCGTCAACCATGACCCGGCTTTCCGGATTGGGCAGGTCCTCGCTCATCACGTACCAGTCGAAGGAATACCGGGCGATCAGCCCCGTAACGAACTCCGGCACGCTGGGCATGTTGGCCTTGAAAATCGGTCCCGATATCTTGCCGAGCAGTTGCACGTTGCCGAGCGGAAAGCCGGTCTTGGAATCGTGCAGATAAAAGTCGTTGAAGCCGAAGGTCTTGGAATGGACCGCGGTGTTGCGCAGGCGTGGATCGAGCGTGATCATTGCGGTGCAGTTGTGGTTCATGAAGTTGCGGCCGACCTGGTCGGAGCCGTTGGCGAGACCGTTCGGATGCTGCCCGTTCGCCGAGCGCAGCAGGAGCGCCGCGGAATTGACCGCACCTGCCGCCACGATAAAGCGGTTGGCGCGCACCGGCACGTCCTGCCCCTTGTGACGGATCATTGCTTGCGTGATCGTCCTGCCCGAGGCGTCCGTGTCGAGGCGCAGCACCTCCGCGCCGGTCAAGAGTGCGACATTGTCGTGCACGAGTGCCGCCGCGAGCGGACCGGTTTCCGCGTCAATCTTCCCGGTAAAAGTGTCGGGGAAGGCATCCCACGGGGTCAGTGCGCGCTTCAGCCACGCGACATGATCGATCGCGATCGGCAGCGAACTTGTATGGATGCCGATCTTCTTCAGCCGCTGGCGGGCCTTGCCGATCGAGGGCTCGTCCGGAACGGCCGGAAAATCGTAGCGGGTCGAATGCAGCGGTTCTGTCGGATCGTCGCCCAGTTCGCCGCGGACGCAAAACAGCCGCTCGGCCTGGCCATACCACGGTTCGATCTCGTCATAGGAAAACGGCCAGCCCGGCGTCGAGCCCTCCATGTGCTGCTGCGGAGCGAAATCCTCCGCGCGGTTGCGGTACATGATCGCGCCATAGAATTTTGAGTTGCCGCCGACATTGTAGAAATTGCCGGGGCTGAACGGCGCCCGCGTGCCGTCGAGCCAGGATTCCTTGGTGCGGAAATGCTTCCGCTGGAAGATCGCGCGCTCGTCGCGCGTCTCGGGCGTATCCTGAAGCTGCTCGCCGCGTTCGAGGATGAGGATGCGCGCTCCCGTGTCGGCAAGCACGGACGCAGCCGTCGCGCCGCCGATGCCCGATCCGATGATGACGATGTCAGCGGAAAGCTCTGTCACTGCGCTTGCCTCGTGGGTGCTCGCCGCATGTTGGTCACGCCGCCTCGACCGCCTGCCCATAGCCGACATTCTTGCGCGCGAAGCGGCGTACCCGCACATTTGCCTGCTCGGCATGACCGGCGAAGCCTTCCATGATGCAAAGCCTGGAGCAGCGCTCGCCAATCATTGCCGAAGCCTCGTCAGTCACGATCCTCTGATACGTGCAGGTTTTCAGGAACTTGCCGACCCAGAGGCCGCCCGTATAGCGCGCTGCTGTCTTGGTCGGCAGCGTGTGATTGGTGCCAATCACCTTGTCGCCATAAGCCACGGTCGTGCGATGGCCGAGGAACAGCGCGCCGTAGTTGGTCATGTTGGCGAGGAAGTAATCGGGATCTGCGGTCATCACCTGGACATGCTCGGAAGCCATGCGGTCGGCCTCTTCGACCATCTCTTCCAGCGTGTCGCAGACGATCACCTCACCGCAGTCTTCCCAGGCCTTGCCGGCAATGGCCGCGGTGGGCAGGATCCTCAGCAGCCGCTCGATCTCGCGCATCGTGTCACGGGCGAGCTTTTCGGAATTGGTCAAAAGCACTGCCGGCGAATTCACGCCGTGCTCGGCCTGGCCGAGTAGATCGGTAGCGCACAGCTCGCCATCGGCCGTATCGTCGGCGATCACTAGTGTTTCAGTCGGCCCGGCGAAAAGGTCGATGCCTACTTGGCCGAACAGGAGGCGCTTGGCCTCCGCGACATAGGCGTTGCCCGGGCCGGCCAGCATATCGACGGATTTAATCGTCTCTGTGCCGTACGCCATCGCCGCGATCGCCTGGACCCCGCCCATGCAGTAGATCTCATCGGCGCCGGCAAGATGCTGGGCGGCGACGATCATCGGCGCCGGTCGGCCCTTGAAAGGCGGCGCACAGGTGATGACGCGGTCGCAACCGGCGACCTTCGCCGTCAAAACCGACATGTGTGCGGAGGCCAGTAGCGGGTATTGCCCACCAGGCACGTAGCAGCCGACATTTTCGATCGGGATGTGTCGATGCCCGAGGATCACGCCGGGCAGCGTCTCTACCTCGATGTCGAGCAGGGAATCGCGTTGCGCTTGCGCGAAGTTGCGCACCTGGTCCTGCGCGAAGCCGATGTCGTCACGCTCCCGAGGCGTAAGGCTGTCGACACAGGCTCGGATCTCGACATCGGTGAGTTGGTAGGACGGCCGGTCAAGCCCGTCGAATTTCTTCGACAGTTCCCGAACCGCCGCATCGCCGCGTAACGCGACATCCGCCAGTAGCGCCTCCACGGTCGCGGTCAGCTCCGCGTCCTGCGCAAATCCCGTAGCAGCCTTGGACGATTTCAGCCGTCTGATCATGTCTGGACCTTTTGGCGAGGCGTTTCATTGCCTCTCATTCGAGGGTGAGGCCGGAGCGGCGCGTTTCGGAAGGCAACAGCTTTTGCGAAATCACATATGCTGTTCGAGTTCGCGGCCGGCGGCGTATTCCGCCTGCTCCTTCTCGTAGTAGGCGGGCGACGGGAAATCCCACCAGCCGGTGACGAACGGCCCGGCCGCATCGCGTGAGGTGGTCACCTCGACCAGCGCCGGCGCGTTGGAATCGAGCGCCGCCTTCAGCGTCTTCTCGAGGTCGGCCGAGTCCTCGACCTTCCAGGCTTCCATGCCGAAGTTCTTGGCCACTTCGGCAATGTTGGCGGTGTATGGCTCGCCGTTGCCCTTGTGGTGATTGAACTCGCTGCCGACATGGCGGCCCATGAACTTGCGCTGGCCGCCGCGGATCGACATATAGCCGCGGTTGTTCTGGACCAGGAACACGGCAGGGATGTCGTTCATGACAGCCGTGCCCATTTCCGGCAGTGACATCATGAAATCGCCGTCGCCGACCACTGCAACTACTTGGCGGTCAGGCTGGGCGAGCTTTGCGCCGAGTGCCGCCGGCACCGCCCATCCCATCGGCGAGAACGAACCCGAGGTGAGGTGCGTTCGCGGTTCATAGACCGGAAAGGTCTGCTTGACCGCGCCCTGCGTGTTACCCGACCCGGCCAAGATGATGCCCGAGCGGTCCATCACCTTGCGCAGCGCGCCGAGCGGCCGCTGCGACGTGAACGGGCTTTCATCCGAGTCGCGGCGCGGCGCCAGCATCTCTTCCCATTCGGCCTTGGCCTTGCGGATATCGGCATGGAAGCGGTCCCGCCGGCCGAGCGCGCGGCTCGACTGCTGGTCCGAGATCAGCGCCAGCATCGCCTCGAGCGTGGCTCGGGCATCGGCGACGATACCGACTTCGGTCGGATAATTCTTGCCGATCTCATGATGATCGAGATCGATATGGATGAGCTTGCCCGGAGGGATGGAGAAGGACGCGCCCTTGCGGTAGCTCGACGCGGACCAGTCGGTGAAGCGGCAGCCGACCGACATGACGACATCGGCGCTGGCAGTGATCTGATTGCCGCAGGCTGTGCCGGTCTGACCGACGGCGCCGATCGACAGCGGGTGATCCTCGGGAAAGGCGCCCTTGCCATTCCAGGTCGAGGAGACGGCCGCCCCGACCTTCTCGGCCAGCGCAAGCAGCGCCTCCGAGGCATTGGAGCTGATTGCGCCACCGCCCGCGATGATGACCGGCCGCCCTGCCGAGAGCAGCAACGCTGCCGCCCTCTCGACAGCAATAGGATCGGGATAGGCCACGCCGATCGCCATGCGCGAAGCGAGCGGATGGATGGTGACGTCGGCCGCTTCGGTCTGAAGGTCCATTGGCACTTCTACATGCACCGGTCCGGGACGGCCCGACAGCATTGTGTTGAAGGCACGGTGCATGATGAAGGGCAGTTCGTCGACGCGGCCCGCCTTGTACACGCGCTTTGTCACCTGCTCGGTGATGCGCGGGAATGCGTTCTCCTGCTGGCGCTCCAGTTCCTGCATGACGCCATGGCCCTTCATGTGCGTCGCCGGACCGCCGGAAACATAGAAGGCCGGAATGGAGTCGGTGTAGCAGGTTGCCAAGCCGATGATGGTGTTGGTCGCGCCCGGCCCGATCGAGGTCGAGCACGCCATCGGCTTGCCCGAAGCGCGGAAATAGCCGTCGGCCATGTGCACGGCGCTCTGCTCGTGCATGACCTGGATGAGCGGAATCTGTGAGCCTGACTCCAGAAATGCGTCGAACAACGACCAGATGCCGTGGCCGGGAACGCCGGCGACATATTCGACGCCGTACTCCTTCAGCGCTCGTGCTACGATTTGTCCGCCCGTCAAATTCATCGGTTCCACCTCGTTTTTCGCGTGGCCGGCGGGTCGATGGCTCGGCACCCGGCAGCAGGATCGAGGCAGAGTTTCAGGAAATTGTCATTGACGCACAATTTCGCAGACACTTGAATATTGACGCGACATGACGCAACATATGCGACATGTGACTTAAAGTGGGCGAGGTCGATGGAACACGCCGAAAACCAGGTGGCCCACTTCTCGGCCAACCTGCGCCTGCTCTGCGAGCGTCACGGCTCGATCTCCGCCGTCTGCCGGAAGATCAATCTGAATCGTCAGCAATTCAACAAATATCTTTCCGGGCTGCACATGCCCTCGCCGCAGAACCTGCGGCTGATCGCCAATTACTTCGGCCTGAGCGTGCCGATCCTGTTTTCGCAGCCGGACGAGTTCCGCACTCTCGTGGAGGGAAATTTTTTCCACGCGATGGAAAATGTGCGCCGTTCGCCCGAGCTCAACAAGTTCGTCGAGGCGATGATCGTCGAATCGAGCGGCGACCAGAAAGAGGTGCTTGGCGTCTGGGACCGCTACCAGTACTCGTCGATCTACAAGGGGTTCGTCCTGCGCTCGGCGTTCTGCATCTACAAGAACAACCAGTTCCTGCAGCACTACTATATCGAGCGGTTCCCGAGCTACGACGATCCGACGAAGACGGAATATGTTTTCAAATATTACGGCTTTGTCTTTCCAGTGGCCGGCCGACTTTTCACCGCCGACTTCGAAGGCATTCAGCGTAACGAGCTCACCTTCGGCGTCTATGCGCCGGTCAAGCGCAGCTCATCGAAATTCATGTTCGGCATTGCCACAGGCATCGCGGCCACCATGTTCCGCCAGCCTTATTCGACCAAGGTGGCGCTGCACTACCGGGGACCTGGGTTGCTCAAGCGCGAGCACCTCGACGCACTGACCGTGCTCGACCGTGGCGACCCCTCAATCCCGCGCGAGGCCTTGCAATTCCTTGGCGATGGCTCCGAAATGATCCAGCTCGGCTGACGCAATCCGACGCGGCCGAAGCGTCAAACACGCTCGCCAATGCGTTCGCCACGAAATTGCGGGAGCGTGCGCGGCCGTGTCAATTGGCGCGGTCCGGCTGAGCGCCGAACGTCCGGTCAGAAGGAGCGCGATTTTGGTAGCCACCGTCAACTCGACCATGATGCCGTTTTCCAACGTGGCGCACCTGCCATTCGAGGAAAAGCTGCGCGCCACGCGGTTGGCCGGATTCGGCGAACTTTCGCTGATGCCCCTGGAGGTCGAGCGCCTGCTGGAAGGTGGCATGAGTTTTGCCGAGATGAGGTCCCGCGCGACCGACCAGGGCGTCTCGATCACCCGGCTCGATCCGCTCAACACCTGGCCGCGCATCTGGCGTCCCGACAACATGGACGAAGCCTATATCCGCTCTGTCGACACGACGCCGGATGCGTTCTTTCGGCTGATCGATGGGCTGGGTTGCACCCATATGAGCCTGAATGCCACGTTCCCGTTGAATGCGATGTCGATCAACGAGATCACCCATCACTACGCCGCCATCTGCCGTCGCGCTGCAACGTACAGGGTAACCTGCGACCTCGAATTCATACCACTGTGGGGTGTTCCGGCGCTTGAGATGGCCTGGCAAATCGTCAGCGCAGCGGACCAGCCGAATTCCGGTCTGGTCTTCGATGTCTGGCATTTCGTTCGGAGCCGCTCGAAGCTCGACACCCTTCGCCAGATTCCCGGCGGCATGATCCATTGCCTGCAGCTGAACGACGGGCCATTCGACCTTCCGGCCGGCATCTCGATCAAGGATGACTGCTACAACAGGCTCTTTCCGGGGGACGGCGACTTTCCCAACGTGGAGATCATCCGGGTCCTGGCCGAGGGCGGCGGCCTCAACCAGGTCGGGCCGGAGGTCTTTTCCCCGATGCTTGCGACCATGTCGACCGAAGTGGTCGCGGCCAAATCCGCGGCCTCGATCGCTGCCGCTTTCGATGCGGCCGGCCTGAACGCCTGACGGCTTCCTCTCCCAAGAGCTGACGCCTCGATTGGAAGCGATACTTCGCGCATCGTGCGCAACATCGCTTCACGAAACCCTGTCGTGCGAAATTGTTAACCGGCACGAAACTGGGGACTATCACCCGGCAAGAGCAGGCGACGGATCGATCTGACGACCTGCCGACGGGAACCACGAAGGCGTCGTTGATCGGCGCGGACAGTGTCGGACGGAGCCGGCTCGGATGGGCGGGCGATGGACGAAGCCTTGGGAGTGCTGCGAATGAGCCTTTCACGCACGAGGACGGGAGCATTGCTGGCCACGCCGGCGATACTCTACATGATCGTCTTCTTCATCGTGCCAAGCCTGATCCTGTTCGCCTACAGTTTCTGGTCGTCTGCGTCCTATCGGATCGTGCCAGACTTCCAATTCGAAAACTATCTCGGCTCGCTGGCCTCGCCGGTCTTCTGGAAGGTCACCTTCAACGCCGTCCGCATCGGCCTCTTCACCGCCACGGTCACGCTGATCCTGTCGATCCCGGTCGGCTACTACCTGGTCTATGTCAGCCGTTCGCAGACCATCCTCTATCTCATCCTTATTACGTGGTTCTCGAGCTATCTGGTGCGCATTTACGCCTGGCGCACGCTGCTCGGCACGAGTGGCGTGCTCAACACTGTGCTCCTGCAGCTCGGTGTTATCGATCACCCGGTCTCGGCTTTCCTGTTCAGCCCCTTCGCGGTGACGATCACGCTGGTCCATATCTACCTGCCGTTCTGCATCCTGCTGGTCGTATCCTCGCTGAGCGAGATCAAGCGCGACCTGGTCGATGCGGCGCGTGACCTGGGCACGTCGACGATCGGCGCATTCTTCAAGGTCATCGCGCCCAACGCGGCCAACGGCCTGGTCGGTGCCTTCATGCTGACCTTCATCCTTGTTGCGGGCGACTATGTGACACCGCAGATGCTGGGCGGCTCGTCGGGACAGACCACTGGCCTCCTGATCGCTGACCAGTTCCGCAAGACTGGCAACTGGCCGCTCGGCGCGGCGCAGGCTTTCCTGATGTTCGGTGTCTCGATCATCCTCTACGTCGTCATCACGGTGCTTGGCCGCGCGACCGGCCTGATCGTCAAGCGGCGAGCAAAAACCGAGCGGGAGATCTGACTGTGCTGCTGCGGATCATCGTCTGGGCCATCCTGGCCTTCCTGCTCGCCCCGCTCTTGATCATCGTACTGTTCTCGTTCCACGCTTCACCAGCCCTGTCCTTCCCCTTCGCGGGATTTTCGCTGCGTTGGTACGAGGAGCTGTTCGGCAATGCGCAACTGGGCTCTGCGGTCATCAAGAGCCTGACGATCGCTCTACTCACCGCGCTGGTGACCCTGCTGCTTGGCGCCACGGCGTCGCTGGCCTGGCTGCGCTTCGGCCGCGCCGGCCGCGGCATGATCGAGGCGCTGACGGTCACGCCGATCGCCCTGCCCGGCCTGTTCGTTGGCGTTTCGCTGCTCGTACTCTTCGCGCAGTCGGGCACCCAGCTCTCGACCGCCACGATCGTGATCGCTCATGTCGTCATCGCGATCCCGATCCTGATCGTTGCGATGAAGGCGCGACTGGCGCTGTTTGACCCCTCGCTGGAGGAGGCCGCGCGTGATCTTGGCGCCTCGCAGATACAGACCTTTGCCCGCGTTACCCTGCCGTTGATCGCGCCGACCCTGATAGCATCCTCGATCCTGGCCTTCGCCGTGTCTTTCGATGAGTTCGTGGTCACCTCCTTCGTCGCCGGCACGGAAACGACCCTGCCCATGTACATCTGGTCGATGATGCGCCGCACGGTGACGCCGCTGGTCAATGCTATTTCGACACTCGCCCTCTTCTTCTCGATCGCAATCCTAGTTGCTTCCTGGCTGATCGGTCAGGCCCGTCGGCGCTCTGCGATTGCCGGCCGCCTCGAACAGTTGGAACCTTTGCCATGACCAATCCCAAGACGATCATCAATATCCGCGATGGCAAGAAAGTCTTCGGCAGTTTTGCCGCGTTGACTGACATCAATCTCTCGATCCGCCAGGGTGAGATCCTGACGCTGCTCGGGCCTTCCGGCTGCGGCAAGACCACGTTGATGCGCTTGATCGCCGGCTTCGAGACGCTGACCTCGGGCGCCATCAGCATCGATGGAAGCGACTGCGCCGGCACGCCGCCGGAACACCGTCCGGTGAACATGGTTTTCCAGCGCTATGCGCTCTTTCCTCATCTCGATGTCTTCGAAAACGTGGCCTTCGGCCTGAAGGTCAAGGGCATGCCCAGGGCCGAGGTCAAGGAGCGGGTGAACCGCATGCTGCACATCGTGCAGCTGGACAATTTCGCCAACCGCTACATCGACGAGATCAGCGGCGGCCAGAGCCAGCGCGTGGCGCTGGCGCGTGCCCTGGTCAACGGCCCCAAGGTGCTCCTGCTGGACGAACCGCTGGCCGCGCTCGACCTGAAGATCCGCCAGCACATGCTGGCCGAGATGAAGCGCATTCACACCGAGACAGGAGCCACTTTCGTCTATGTCACACATGACCAGGACGAGGCGATGATCCTGTCGGACCGCGTCGTCCTGATGGAAAAGGGCCGCATCGTGCAGATCGACCGGCCCGAGGACATGTATGCCAGGCCGAAATCGCTGTTTGCCGCGAAATTCCTTGGGGAAACCAACCTGTTCGATGCGACTGTCAGCGCAGTCAACGGCATCGGCACCACCGCGGTCACGCCGGCCGGCATCCCCTTCCTCGGCGCCGAGACCGCGGATCGCCACGTATCGGAACGCATTACTGTTTCCATCCGCCCGGAATCCTTGAGTTTCCATGGTGGCGAAACGGCAGCCCAATCGGCCGAAGGTACTGTTGAGGATGTCGTCTTCATCGGCAGCCGCTCGTTCTACACTGTGCGTCTCGACGACCAGTCCCCGGTCCGCATCCAGGTGCAGCGTAACGGTCGCCTCGCTTTGCCGTCGATTGGCGACCGTACCCGCGTCTACTGGGACTCGGCCAACGTCGTCATGCTCCCGCATACCTGATGCGGCGCCAGACTTGTGCATCTCCGGCAATGGCTTTCGCACACTGACGCACACAGCGCGCCATGAAGCGCCGGCATTCGGCACCATGCGAAATTGTTTCTCGCCAGCGCAGCCAACACAATCAAGCTCTTAACGGATCTCAAAAGGGGAATTCGACAATGAGAAAAATCTGGTCCACCGACGAAATCATGCAATTCGCAACAAGCCGCCGGTCATTTCTTGGCGGCGCAACGGCGCTTGCCGGCGGCGCGATGCTCGCGCCGTTCATTCCCAATCTGGCGCATGCGGGTTCGGGCGATCTCCAGATCATGGCCTGGGAAGGCTGGGAACTGACCGACGAGCTTGCCGACTGGATTTCCAAGAACAACCTCAACGTCGAGGTCTCGGCGATGGGCAACCAGGACGACGTCACCACGAAGTTCAGCGTGCCGAACCCGCCGCCTTTCGACGCTGCCGAATACAACCAGGGCTATGCCGACCTTTATCTCGATGTGCTGAAGATCACCAAGCCGCTCGACAAGTCCAAGCTGCCGAACTACAGCGCCGACAACCTTTTCGACGTCTTCTACGACAAACCGACCTGGTTCCGGAACGGCGAACTGCACGGCGTACCCTACGCCTGGGGCCTGAACACCATCGTCTACAATCCGAAGATGATGGAAAAACCGACCTCCTATGAGGATCTCCTGAAGCCGGAACTGAAGGGGAAGATCGTGCTGGTCGACGACACGCTGGTTACCTGGCCGGTTGCGGCGGTGCTGGCGGGCTTCAAGACCTTTCCGAACCTCACCAAGGACGAGATGGCCAAGACCTTCGAGCACCTGAAACTCTATCGCGATCAGGCCCGCACCATCAGCCTGACCTATGGCGACGTCGTGTCGCTGATGGTGTCCGGCGAGGTCGCTGCCTGCTTCGCCGGCTGGACCGGCATCCCGACCGAGACCGCAAAGCAGAATGTCGAGACGATCTATACCATCCCCAAGGAAGGCGCCGCGACCTGGTGCGACGCCTGGTTCATGCCGCCTGGCGCCGACAACGAGGAAGCTGCCTACGAGTTCTTCAACCAGGCGATTTCACCGGAGGTGCAGGCCAAGGTCGTCACCCGAAATGCGGCCGGTGTCGTCTCGTCGAAAGCGGTCGACCTGCTGCCGCCCGAGACCAAGGCGCTGTTCGACTATTCCGACGTCGAAGGCATCTTCAAGGCCGCGCCGCTTCTCGGCATTCCGCCGCTCGAGTCAAACCAGTATGCGACGTATGCCGACTGGGTCGCCGCCTGGAACGAATTCAAAGCAGGCTGACCACACCCAACCAGAGCGAGGCGCATCCTCCCAGCGCTCCCTGCGAGGCGGCGGCCGTGCATGCGGCTGCCGCCCCACCGTACAGCTCGTGCAACAGAGGCAGCACCAATGCCAGACTACATCGTCATTGGCGGCGGCTCCGCCGGCTGCGTAGCCGCTTCGCGGCTGTCGGAGGATGCTGGCAGTTCCGTGCTCCTGCTGGAGGAAGGGCCTGAAGATCGGGCCATCGAAATCCATCTGCCGGTGATGGTCTACAAGACCGCGACTGGCAACCTCTTGCAGCGGTTTGAACAGGAGCCGACCGCCGAGAATCCAAGGGCCACGCCGCCGACCATGGTGCAGGCGCGCGTGCTGGGCGGCGGCAGTTCCGTCAATGCGATGCTCTACATACGTGGCATTCCGTCGGACTATGACGGCTGGGCCGAACAGGGTGCCGAGGGCTGGACTTACAAGGACGTGCTTCCCTTTTTTCTGCGCGCCGAGGACAACGACACGCTGGCTGGCGACGCGCATGCATCGGGCGGGCCGCTGAAGGTTTCCAATCCGCAGTATGTCAGCCCGTTGACGCGGACCTGGCTCAAGGCCTGCCAGCAGGCGGGGATCCCCTATGTCGCCGATTTCAACGCCGGTGAGCAGGCCGGTTCGGGTCTCTACCAGATCACGGCGCGCAACGGCCGCCGCGCCAGCGCCTCGGTCTGCTATCTGAAGCCGGCGCGCAGTCGGCCGAACCTCAAGGTGCAGACTGGCGCCCGGGCTACGCGTATCCTGGTCGAGAGCAATCGCACCGTCGGGGTTGAATACGTCCAGGGTGGACGCACGCGCGTCGCGCGTGCCGAGCGTGAAGTGATACTGTCGGCAGGCGCGATCAACTCGCCCCGTCTGCTGCTGATTTCCGGCATCGGCCCGGCCGAGCATCTGAAGAAGACCGGCATACCCGTCCTACACGATCTTCCCGGTGTCGGACGCGGTCTGCAGGACCATGTGGATTGCTACCTGATCTATGAACTGAACGGTCCCCACGGCTACGACAAATACAAGAAGCTGCATTGGAAGGCCTGGGCGGGCCTTCAGTATGCGCTGTTCCGGCAGGGACCTGTCTGCTCCAACATCATCGAGGGCGGCGCCTTCTGGTGGGGCAATGCCGACGATCCGCACCCCGACCTGCAGTATGCCTTCCTTGCCGGTTCGGGCGTCGAGGACGGCGTGGCGACGGTCGAAAGCGGCCGTGGCTGCACGCTCAATGTGTGTCAGACACGGCCGCGGTCGCGTGGGTTCGTCGAGTTGCGTTCGCCAGATCCGTTCGCACCGCCAAGAATCGTGCCGAACTACCTGTCTGACCCGTACGACCTCGACACGATGGCCGAGGGGGTGCGGCTCGGGCAAGAGATCATGGGACAGCCAGCCCTGAAGCCGATCGTCAAGCGCGAGCAATATCCCGGACGGCTGATGCGCACCAAGGATGACTATCGCGGCTATGTGAAGGAGATGGCGCAGGGCGCGCTGCACCCGACCGGCACCTGCCGGATCGGGAGGGATCGCATGGCCGTGGTCGACAGCGAGTTGCGGCTGCACGGCCTCGACGGGCTGCGCGTCGCGGACGCCTCGGTCATGCCGAGTGTGCCTTCAGGCAATACCAACGCTCCATCGATCATGGTCGGTGAGCGCGTCGCCGACTTCATACGTCGCCGCCGCAACGCGCATTGAACCGAGATTATTTCCTTATGCAGGAGGCAAAGAATGAGCGACAGAAAAGGAATTCCGGGGTTGACCGCCATGGACCATATCGGCCTTGTGGTGCCCGACATGAAGGAGGCGATCGCCTTCTTCAGAGATGTCATCGGCTGCGAGTTCATCTATTCCGGCGGCTCGATGAAGGACGACAACGGCACCTTCATGCAGGACAAGATGAACATCCACCCGCGCGCCGACATGAAGGAAGTCGTCTTCATGCGTTGCGGGAACGGCAGCAACATCGAGCTGTTCGACTTCGAGGCGCCCGACCAGAAGCGGGTCTACCCGAGGAACAGCGACATCGGCGGCTACCACCTTTGCTTCTATGTCGAGGATATCGAGGCGGCCGCCGACTACCTGACAGGTAAGGGCGTCAAGGTCTTCGACCGGCCTGAACTTGAAAAGCAAGGACCGGGAGCGGGCGAATCCTGGGTTTATTTCGAGGCACCGTGGGGGTTGCAGATGGAGCTGATCAGCTATCCCGACGGCAAGGCCTACGAGACAGATGCGCCAAAGCTTCTCTGGAAGCCGGCTCGCTAGCGGACGCTCGCAGCTGGGGCACTAACTGTTCGCGGGACAACCGCGAACGGTGGAGTTCGTTGCACCGATCCTAGATCCAACCGCCGTCCACGATAAATTCCTGCGATGTACACAACGCGCTGTCATCAGCAGCCAGAAACAATGCCATCGCCGCGATATCGTCGGGCTGGATGCGCGTGGGAATGCCTGCAGAGCATCAATGCGGGCTTCGCCTTCAGGAGTGAGGTGTTCGCGCCTCTGTCTTTCCGTCATCACCCATCCCGGAACAAGCGTGTTGACCCGGATATTGAAAGGACCGAGGGCTCGGGCCAGGCCCTTTGTCAGACCGTGCGCGCCAGCCTTGGCTGTCATGTAAGCGGGTAAGTTCGACCCAATACGCGTGCTTACCGAGCCAAAGTTGATGATCGACCCGCCTCCAAGACGCTTCTTCGAACGCTCGAAGCCGTTGCAAGACGGTGTTTCCCAAGGGAAAATACGATATCTTCACTCAGTCCCATATCGAGACTGGAATACCGCGACCCAGGAGGGCGCATGAGTCAGAGTCAGGAAACGTTGGACAAACTCCAACGGGACACGTTCGAATATTTCCTGAAAGAGAGCAATCGCGCCAATGGAATGGTCCCCGACAACACGCGCACAGGCTCGCACGCGAGCATTGCCGCGATAGGGTTTGCATTGACGGCCTACACCATCGGCGTCGAGCGCGGCTTTATCACACGCACCGAAGCGATCGAGCGCACACTCACGACACTTCGATTCTTTAGCGACAGTGAGCAGAGCGAGGAGGCGGATGCGACCGGTTACAAAGGCTTCTATTACCACTTTCTATACATGGACACCGGCCGTCGCGCCTGGGAGTCGGAGTTGTCGACGATTGATTCGACATTTCTGCTCGCTGGCATCTTGGCCGCCGCTGAGTACTTTGATGGAGACGCGCGCGACGAGCGCGAAATACGATCTCTGGCTGAAGAACTCTACGCCCGGGCCGATTGGCAGTGGGCGCTTAATGCCGGAGAAACCGTATCGATGGGTTGGAAGCCGGAGTGCGGGTTTCTGCCGGATCGGTGGGAGGGCTATAACGAAGCTCTGATCCTTTACGTGTTGGCACTGGCTTCGCCGGCCCATCCAATTCCAGCCGAGAGCTACAAGGCCCAAACCCGGACTTACTGCTGGAAGAATCTCTATGGCCTGGAGTTTCTCTATGCCGGCCCATTATTCATTCATCAGCTCTCTCACATGTGGATCGACTTTCGCGGCATTCAGGACGAATTCATGCGTGAGAAGGGGATTGATTATTTCGAGAACAGCCGCCGTGCAACTTACGCACAACAGCAATACGCGATCCGTAATCTATTGGACTACAAAGGATACAACGAGCATTGCTGGGGCATTACCGCGAGTGATGGTCCTGGGCCAACCTGTGTGAAGATCGACGGCGTTGAGCGTCACTTCTTCGACTACACGGCGCGCGGCATCCCATATGGTCCGGACGATGGCACCATTGCGCCCTGGGCCGCGATTGCATCGCTACCTTTCGCCCCTGAGATCGTCTTGCCAGCACTGCGGCACTTTAATGAAGTATACCCGGAAGTGACCAGTGATTACGGCTTCAAGTGCAGCTTTAATCCAACCTTTGAATCAGGGCATCAAAGCAACCCGGGTTGGATCTCAAAAGGTTATTACGGACTCGATCAAGGACCAATCGTGTTGATGATCGAGAACCACCGCACGGGATTTCTTTGGGAGTTGATGAAGAAATGCCCGCTCATTGTCGAGGGTCTGCGCAAGGCGGAATTCACCGGGGGTTGGCTGCAATTGTCGTAGAGCGTCGGGCACATTCGCGTTGGCACATCAGACGGGGTTCTGCTACTCAATGCTCCCGGTCATCATCAACGAGCGCGGCGCGCCGCACTCCAGCGCGTTGCGGCGTGGGTTTCCCAAGCTTTGTGTGCCCGGTCCGGTCCGCGTCAGAATCTATAGAGGAGCAACGACAGCAATTACGTCATCGCTTGCAAAACTGACATCCGATCTGCGTCAGCTTGCTGTCTCCGCGCGCAGGCGCCGGAACTCGAGCGTGGGCAAGCCGCCCCAGCCCCAATTGTCAGTGTCGACCTCATCGATGATGACAAAGGTCGATTCCAAGGGCTTGTTCAGTACGTCGGCAAGAAGCTGGCTGGCGCCCTTGATCAGCGCTGCCTTCTCCTCGGCGGTGACGGATGCCATTCCCGGTTTCGTGCCCTCGCGGGTCACCTGGATGGTAACAATCGGCATGGTGCCTCCTCGAAAAAATGGATCGCGCGTTGAAGAAGGATTCGCTCAATGGCCGGCGCTCTGGCCGCCATCGACATGCAGGATTTCCCCGGTCACGAAGGACGCCGACTCCAGGTAGAGAATCGACTCGACGATGTCGGCGATCTCACCCATGCGTCCAACTGGATGAAGCGCGCCAAGCGCCTCATGCGTCTCGAGCGGATGCATCTGCGTTTTGATGACACCCGGCGAGACTGCGTTCACCCGAATGCCGCGGCTCGCATATTCGATGGCGAGCGATCTGGTAACGGCGCTCAAGCCGCCTTTCGTCAGTGCGGCGAGCGCCGCCGGCAAAGCCGCATTCGGATGGGCGACCAGGCTCGTCGTGACCTGCACGATATGGCCGCTGCCGCGTTTCTGCATCTCGGCGATGGCGAGCTGCGTGATTCGGAAAAATCCGGCGACGTTGACGCCCAGCACCGTGGCGAAATCATCGCCGGTGTAGCCGGTGAACGGCTTGGAGATAAAGATGCCGGCGTTGTTGACGAGCGTGTCGATCCGCCCGAAGCGATCCACTCCTGCGGAGATGACGCGCTCGGCCGTCTCGGGATCCGCGATATCGCCGGCTATGGCCAAAATGTCGTCATCATCAGACCGGTCAATCGAACGCGCCGTTGCGATGACCCGGTATCCCAGCCCCCGATATCCTTCGACGAGAGCCGCACCGATACCGCGCGACGCACCGGTGATGACTGCGACTTTTTGTTCGTTGACCAAAGTAATTCTCCTTCCGGCTGCTCTGTATCCATTCACTTTGAATGTATAGGAGAGATGAACGAAAGGCGGCGCGAAATCGATTGTACGATGGTGTTGTCGATACCTTTGGATTGGTGAGGGCAACGAGTTGTTCACGGGCGTTACACACGAACGCGCTTCGAGTGGGAGTAATCGAGTCAGGGGCCATCCGTTGAGGGCTGGGCTGTGATAAGCCAGACGCCCGCGGCGTCTGCCGCTATTGCGTAAGGTTGAGCCTTGCGGCCATATTCACCAGATCTGGAAGAGAGCGGGCTTTCATCTTTCGCATGACCTGGCCCCTGTGAGCCTTCACTGTGATCTCGCTTATGCCGAGTTCAAAACCCACTTGCTTGTTCAGCAGGCCGGAGACGACCAGAGCCATGACCTCCTGCTCGCGGCAACTGAGCGATGCATGGCGATCTTGCAGAGCACGCACCTCCGAATTAAACTCAAGCGCGGTTCTGCTGCGCTCCAGCGCCTCCTTGACGGCGCTCAGCAGCGTGTCGGCGTGGAATGGCTTCATCAGGAACTCAACAGCGCCCGCTTTCATCGCCTTGACAGTCATAGCCACATCGCCGAACCCCGTGACGAAGACGATCGGCGTATCCGTCCACTCGGCAGAGACGAGCTTTTGCAGATCAAGCCCGCTGATATCCGGAAGATTGACATCCAGGATCAAGCAATTCGGAACATTAGGTCGCGGGTGAGAGAAGAATGCCAGAGCGGACTCGAAAGCTTTCGGGCACCAGCCCGCAGAAAGGATGAGCGATTCCAGCGACAAGCGGACCGATACGTCGTCGTCGACCACAAAAACGACCGGTTGATCTTGCGGCGACATAGATGACCCCGCGTCAGCAGTTTGCGCCAACTCCATGCCTTGCAAGAAGCCGTTGACAGCTTCCCGCTTGGGCCAGCGGGTCGCCGCCAGGCGCCGACGCAAATTTACAAGCGTCTCTTCTGAAAGGTTGATGCGTGAGAGAGGAATCGCGTCACCTCCCTGAGCCGCGCCTACCCGCGCGTGTGCGGTGCGTTCGGCTGGTTTGGCAGCAAGGCCGAAAGTGCTGGCGGCTTCCCTTATCGCGAGGACGTTTCGCCGCTTGGCTTCGAAAAGGTTATCCATTGCGTGGCTCCTGAGTTCGGTGTTCGGTAGCCCGGCGGGGGAGCAAAAGGTGTCCATGTTGCAGCACTGCAGGTCGCGGAGCTGCGGGCAACGCTTAGTTGCAGTCCGCCTAGTGACTCATTTCGACCCTCGTCAAGTAATGTGCTGCAATCCTAAGATTCTGTGCTGGATTTGCTATCCAACGATCGGAAGGCGTGCTCATATCAAAGTATGAGTTGGATAGCGCAGATCGCCGCTTTCTGTCGCGCTATGACGACGCAAAGTCTCGGAGCGATAGCTTCGATGAGAACCATGAGTGTTATTGAGGTTTACGGGGCAGCGCTTGGCCTGAGGCAACTCAGGAATAAATCCCGCGTAGGTAGCGCAGATCGTTGTTGGCACGGTCGGAAGCCCGGTGCAAGCGGGTGCCCAGCTGCGCGATCGAATAGGCTGCGTCACACTTTCGTTGATGCACGCCCAGAGTTCTGACATGCTAACCCAGCGATGCCGCTCCCCTCGGACCAAAAATCCATTGTTCACGTGGTCGACGATGACGCGTCGATGCGAGAAGCGTTGCATGGCCTGTTCCTTTCGATAGGGCTCGAAACACGGACATATGCATCCGCACAGGATTTCCTCGCCACGGCCGTTCCAGATTCCCCGGGCTGCCTTATTATTGATGTCAGGTTGCCTGACATGAACGGGCTGGATTTTCAGGCGCAGCTATCACAGACGGGTGTTCAGTTGCCGGTCGTGATGATGACCGGATATGGCGACATTCCCATGTCAGTTCGCGCCATGAAGCGCGGTGCAGTGGACTTTCTCCCAAAGCCTTTCAAAGATCAGGACATGCTCGATGCCGTGTTGGCGGCCATAGAACGCGACCGGCAGCGGCGCGCCCTAGACGGCGATGTTTCAAAAGTGCGGGAGCGGTTTGGAACACTATCGCCACGGGAGCAGCAGGTAATGCTACTGGTCACGGAGGGAAAGATGAACAAGCAGGTGGCCGGCGACCTCGGAATCAGCGAGATCACCGCCAAAATTCATCGCGGCGCGGTCATGCGCAAGATGGGTGTGAGGACCTTGGCGGACCTGATCCGGATGGCCGACGTAATCAACCCCAGGCGGCGGCCGTAAGCGCCGGGGTAACACTCCCGTATAGGTTCCTTACAACGGCATCCATGCCAGAATTGCGATCCTACTATTCGCCTGGTGCAAATCCGGGGAAAGGACGATGTGTCAAGAGAGCTCCTAATTGCGGTTGTCGATGATGACGAATCATTCCGCATGGCTCTCGTCGACAGCCTTCGTTCGCTCGGCTATGGGGCACGCGGATTTGCATCCGCGGAGGACTTCAACGCCTGGGAAGCGGACGCGTCATGCAACTGTGTCATCACTGACATTCACATGCCGGGCATGAGCGGGCTTGATCTTGCCCGGCAACTCACAACGCGTCGTCGCGGGGTGCCTGTAGTGATGGTCACCGCACGTTCAGACTTGGGCCTCGACGCTCGTGCGGCCGCAACTGGCGCAATCTGCCTGCTTCGAAAACCGTTCAAAACGGACGCGGTGATCGACTGTCTCAAAAAGGCCCTAAAGGCCTGATGGTCCGCCGGGACTTGAGAAGAAGGGCCGGCAAGCCACGCAATATTTTGGCACGGTCCCAGATCGGCTTGTCACCGCTCGATCCCTGGCGCATTCTCACGAAGGCTACTAGGACATCCGGAACGGACCCTCAATCCAATGACGGAAAGCAGGGACTCAGCGTTGGCGCCGGCCTCGCGCATCACCCAGCCGCTGGTCCTGGCGAACATCCCCCCAAGTCCCGGTCAAGGCCGAATTGCGCGCGCTTTTCTGCTGGCCCTGCTCGTCATACTTCTCGGCACATGGCCCTTTGCGGCCATCCGCCTGCCCGAAGTCGACGCGTTCGTACCAACTCTTGCCGCCGCCCTGTTTGTCAGCGACTGCGTGACCGCCGCGCTTCTGTTTGCCCAATTCTCCATTTTGCGTCAATGGGCACTCCTGGTGATTGCGAGCGGCTATCTGTTCAGTGCCTTGATCGTGATTGCACATGCGCTGACGTTCCCGGGAGCGTTCACGCCGACCGGCGTCCTGGGCTCGGGATTGCAATCCGCCGTCTGGCTCTACTGGTTTTGGCACGCAGGGCTGCCCATCTCGATCATCGGCTATGCGCTGCTCAAAGATACGGATCGAGTGGCCGACGCCCGGGTCACGCGACGTGCCATCAGTTTGAGCGTCGTGGGCGTTTTTGCCCTCGTCATCGGATTGTTCTTGTTCGTTACGCACTTTGAACACTTGCTGCCGATACTTTTTGTAGACGTTCGTCCGCTCAGTCTCTTTCGTCGCACCATCGGCGGGATGGTGGTCCTGGCGCTGGGCGGAATTGCTCTTTGGTTGCTGTGGCCGCGACAGCGTTCCTTACTCGACCAGTGGCTTATCGTCGCTTTGTGCGCGCTCTTGCTTGAAGTGGCCTTGGCTTCCGTGTTGAGTGCCGGCCGCTACAATCTTGCTTGGTATGCCGGCCGCTTTTATCAACTCGTGACAGCCACAGTTGTGATGGTGGTGTTGCTTGCAGAGATGACACGGCTGTATGCGAGCCTCGCTCGTTCGAACGCTATGCTGCAACATGAGCGCAAGAGGCTGCAGCGGGCCATCGATGCGCAGCACCGCGAGCGCGATGCCCGATTGATGACCGGCGATGCCGTTGCCGCCACGATTGCACACGAGGTCAAGCAGCCCCTTGCTGCTATGATAACGAGATCCGAAACCGGTTTACGATGGCTCGATCGCGCGGTTCCCGAACTACACATGGCGAGAACGGAGTTCATGAAGATCGCCGCTGATGGGCACCGCGCCGCCGCGGTTATCGAGAGCATCCGGGCAAACTTCCGGAAGGATGAACGCGTCAGAGCTTCGTTTGACGTCGAAATCACGAATGCGATTGAGGCCATGATCACAGTGGATGGTCCACGCGAGCTCGCCGTCAGTTCCAGTCTTAGCGACGATGGCGATGTACTGATTTCGGTAGCTGACACAGGCATGGGCATCGCCGCACAGGACCTGCAGAGGGTTTTCGATCCGCTCTTCACCACCAAATCTCGCGGGATGGGAATGGGCCTATCGATCTGCCGTTCGATTGTCCAAGCGCACGACGGTATGCTCTGGGTTTCGCCCAACGCACCAAGGGGCTCAATTTTTCAATTTGTTTTAGGTGCCAAGACCGCATGATCCGTCGGCACGGTGTGAGGCCTCGAGACCAAGCGCCATTTGATAATCATTCCGGAGTCGTCGCGCATCGGACTGCATTGGAGGCGGAACCAACGGTACTGCCCGTCTAAGCGTCGTACGTGCTTCCATTTCGCCGGGCTCGCCGGACGCAGGATTAATCGCCAGCGTTTTGAGGATTGAGTGCGGCCTCCACCCACCCGTCAAGCTTCGTCGAGCCGCACACCGGTGTATCGGGCCGCCAGACTCGAATGACAAATTCGATCTGCTCGTCAGGCACCCCAATCCACGCTATGGCCGGCAACGCATCCAAAACGCCGACCGAAACCGATCTCCGTTGCCGTGCTTTCGCGTGTGTCAGCGTGGAGGCGATCCTGCGACAACGATGCGACCGTCCATTGTGTCTTGGTGTCGGCTTTCAGACGTGCACTGTTCTCGGGCCGCCACCAATACAAAGGTATCGCCGACACCATCGTGCAATAGATTTGCGTCCGCTGTTCGTCGATCTGTGTGTCGCATCCCCGAGTGGAAAGAAACACACAGGAGGACGTTATGTCAGCACTTTCGATCTTGCCCACACGGCGCGAACTACTTGCCGCCACAGCCGCTGTCGGCGCCCTCACCCTGCTCCCCGGAGGGCTACGCGCGGCGGGAGCCAGCGATTCAATCCGCCCCTTCACTGTCGACATCCCGCAGGAGGAGATCACCGAGCTTCGCCAGCGGATTGCCGCGACACAGTGGCCCGATCGCGAAACGGTTGCCGATTCATCGCAGGGCGTCCAGCTCGCGACCATTCAGAAGCTCGCGCAATATTGGGCGACGGATTACGACTGGCGCAAAGGGGAGGCCAAGCTCAATGCCTACCCGCAATTCATCACCGAGATCGACGGGCTGGACATCCATTTCATTCACGTCCGTTCGAAGCATGAAAATGCATTGCCGCTGATCGTTACGCACGGATGGCCCGGCTCGGTTTTCGAGCAGCTGAAGATAATTGATCCGCTGACCAATCCCACGGCGCATGGCGCTAACGCATCCGACGCGTTCGATGTGGTGATCCCGTCGATGCCCGGCTACGGGTTTTCAGGCAAGCCGACCACGACCGGCTGGGGCCCCGAGCGCATGGGCCGAGCCTGGGCAGAGCTGATGAAACGCCTCGGCTACACCCGCTATGTCGCCCAGGGCGGCGACTGGGGCGCGTTCGTCGTCGACCAGATGGGCTTGCAGGCGCCTGCGGGATTGCTCGGCATCCACACCAACATGCCCGCCACCGTTCCAGCCGACATCGACAAGGCTGCTCAGGCAGGCGCCCCGCCGCCGTCTGGTCTCTCGGCCGATGAAAAACATGCGTACGAGCAGCTCGTCGCGACATTCAAGCAGGTCGCTTATGCAAGGCTGATGGCGTCGCGCCCGCAGACCTTGTACGGCATTGCGGACTCGCCAGTCGGCTTGGCGGCCTGGCTTCTCGACCACAATGATGCCGGTGGCCAGCCGGCCGCGGCGGTCGCCGCGGCTCTGGATCGGACCACGAGCGCCACCGGTGAACTGACGCGCGACGAAATCCTCGACAATATCACGCTCTACTGGGTGACGAACACGGGCGTGTCGGCGTCGCGACTCTACTGGGAGTACAAGGGCGGCTTTTTCAATGCCAAGGGAGTCTCCATCCCGGTCGCAGTGAGCGTGTTCCCCGGCGAACAATATCAGGCTCCGCGTAGCTGGACCCAGCAGGCCTACCCCAAGCTGATCTACTACAACAAGGTCGACAAGGGCGGCCACTTCGCGGCCTGGGAGCAGCCGCTGCTTTTCGCCGCCGAGCTCAGGGCCGGCTTCCGGCCGCTGCGCCACGAAATCTGAAACGAGCGGGACTTAGCGCCCCGCTCTCCTCCCGAGGCGCGGACCGGGCCATTCGAGCCCGGTCCGCCCGTTAACTCACGCGCTTACCGACACACAGAGGGCGTCATGTCAGCAATATCGCTATTCCCCACAAAGCACGAACTGATTGCGGCCACGGCTGCCGCTGGGGTCGTCGGGCTACTCCCCGGAGTAGTACGGGCTGCGGGCACTGGCGCTCCAATCCGCCCATTCACCGTCGACATCCCGCAGCAGGACATAACTGAGCTTCGCCGGCGCATCGCGGCGACGCGGTGGCCTGATCGCGAAACGGTCAACGACCGCTCGCAGGGTATACAGCTCGCGAAAATGCAGGAGATCGTCCGCTACTGGGGGACCGAGTACGACTGGCGCAAGGCAGAGGCCAAGCTGAACGCCCGCCCGCAGTTCATGACCGAGATCGACGGGCTCGACATTCACTTCATTCACGTTCGCTCGAAGCACGCCAATGCTCTGCCGCTGATCATGACGCATGGCTGGCCTGGCTCCGTGTTCGAGCTGCTCAATACCGTCGGCCCGCTCACGAATCCAATCGCGCACGGCGGAAGCCCGGAGGACGCTTTCGACCTGGTTATGCCCTCGATGCCGGGTTACGGCTTCTCTCGCAAGCCAACGGGCACGGGCTGGAATCCAGACCGCATCGCCCGTGCCTGGGCCGAACTCATGGAGCGCTTGGGATACACCCACTACGTCGCCCAGGGAGGCGACTGGGGTGCTCCCGTTTCCAGCGCGATGGCGCGCCATGCGCCGAGGGGGTTGCTCGGCATCCACATCAACCTGCCGGCAACGATACCGCCCGAGATCGCCGCGGTGCTCGCCGGCGGCGGGCCTGCCCCGGCGGGACTCTCCGAAAAGGAGCGCGCGGCGTTCAGCTCACTTGAAACCTTCTACAAAAAATACCGGGCGTACGCTGCAATGATGGGCTCGCGGCCGCAAACAATCGGCTACCCGTTGACGGATTCTCCGGCCGGGCTCGCGGCATGGATGTACGACTACAACAACGGTGAGCCCGAGCGCCTGCTCAGCAAGGACGAAATGCTGGACGACGTTACGCTGTACTGGCTGACGAACAGCGCGACAACGTCGGCGCGGCTCTACTGGGAGACAATGGGCCAAAGCGTCCTTCTCGCGGCCGCGCAAAAGACGGCCGAAATCTCGCTCCCGGTGGCCATCACGGTGTTTCCGGAGGAGGTCTATCGAGCGCCCGAGACATGGGCCCGGCGCGCCTATCGCAACCTGATCTACTTCAACGAGGTGAACAACGGCGGACACTTCGCTGCCTGGGAGGAGCCAGAACTCTTCTCAGCCGAACTGCGCGCCGCCTTCAGGTCACTTCGGCAGCCGCACTGATCACTTAGGTTTCCATTCGCGATTCGAAAGGATGTCCACATGAAAAAAACTGGAATTATCGTGGCAGCAGTGCTCATCGCCGGAAGCGGTTTGACGCTGCACGTAGCGCAGTCGCAGCAGCCAGGAGTCAAGCGCACCGATCTGCTGCGGCACGATCTGGACGTTTCGGGTCGCGAAGTGATCCAGGTGCGCGTCGACTTCGCCCACGGGGTGGCGTTCCCCCCGCACAGCCATCCCGGCGAAGAAATCGCCTACGTCATCGAAGGCCTGCTCGAATACCGAGTCGAAGGCAAGCCACCGGTGACACTCAAGCCCGGTGAGGCCTTATTCATCCCCGCCGGAGCGATCCACGCGGCAAGGAATGTAGGCAGCGGCAACGCGGCCGAACTCGCCACGTACATCGTCGAAAAAGGTAAGCCGCTCGTGGTGCTGGGTTTGGTAGCGCCCGGTAACTGACCGGAAGCGAAAGCCTGAACGTGCCGAGACAACCAATGGAGAAAAAGGAGATCATCATGAACCAGACTGTGATTGAAAGAGATGTTGCACCTTCCGCAGGAACGGTCGACATGAAGCTCGAAGTCGTTGTTATCCCTGTTTCAGACGTCGATCGCGCCAAGCGCTTCTACGGCGACCTGGGCTGGCGGCTCGACGCCGACTTCATCGTCGGGGATGAATTTCGGGGCATACAGTTCACGCCTCCCGGCTCGCCTGCCTCGATCCACTTCGGCAAGGGGATCCCTTCAGCCGCCCCAGGCTCGGCAACCGGACTCTATCTCGTCGTCTCGGACATTCAGGCGGCACGCGCCGAACTATTAGGTCGTGGTGTCGAAGTGAGCGAAGTGTTCCACCGTGCCGGTCCGGGAAAGCCGGCCATAAGCGGCCCGGATCCGGAGCGGCGCAGCTACTTCACCTACGCCACGTTCAACGATCCGGACGGCAACGAATGGCTGTTGCAGGAGGTCACCACCCGGTTCCCGGGGCGGATCGATTCGAACACGACGAGCTTCGCCTCCGTATCGGATCTGGCGAGCGCGTTCAGGCGCGCGTCGGCCGCTCACGGCGAACATGAGGCGCGCAACGGCGGCCAGCGCGATGAGAACTGGCCGGATTGGTACGCCGAATACATGGTGGCGGAGCAGGCCGGCAAGCCGCTGCCGGTTTGAGCGGCCAAGTCATCGTCAAGAGCTGCACAGTCCTTGTTCCGTCAAGGGCTGTGCGGCCACACAGCGAACGCCGTCACCTGATGGCACGAAGGTGCGGCGATGCAGCCTCACTTCAAAGTCGAACGCATGTTTTCTTTAATGTAAATTCAGCTATCAGAATCAACCCGCTTAGTTCGCCAAACAATACAAAAGTATTGGCGATACCATTGTGCAATAGATTTGTTTCCCAAACATTTGAACTCTGTCTCTGCATCCGAAACAGTCGGGTAAACAATGGAGGACATCATGTCAGCAGCATCACTATCACCGACACGGCGTGAATTGCTTGCGGCCGCGGCTGTCGTTGGGGGCGTCAACATGCTGCCCGGGACGTTGTTCGCGGCGGCAGGCGGTGATTCAATCCACCCTTTCACCGTCAGCTTCCCGCAAGAGGAGATCGACGATCTGCGCCGACGCATCGCTGCCACGCGTTGGCCCGAGCGCGAGTTGGTCTCCGACGAAGCTTCTCGGCGGATCTGGTCGTCCTCGCCGGAAGGTGAAACACAAGGCGTGCAACTTGGCACGATGCAGAAACTCATCGAGTACTGGGGAACCGAGTACGATTGGAGCAAGTGCGAGGCGCATCTGAAGTCGCTGCCGCATTTCATCACCGAGATCGACGGCCTCGACATCCACTTCATCCACGTAAAGTCCAAGCATCAGGGCGCCCTTCCGGTCATCATCACACACGGCTGGCCCGGTTCGGTCATCGAGATGCTGAAGATCATCGATCCGCTCACAAACCCCACGGCCCACGGCGGCACCGCAGCGGATGCATTCGACGTGGTGATCCCGTCGATGCCGGGCTACGGCTTTTCCGGCAAGCCGACCCAAACCGGTTGGGATCCGATACGCATCGCGAAAGCGTGGACCGTGCTGATGAAGCGCCTGGGCTATAACCGGTTTGTCGCACAGGGCGGCGACTGGGGGGCCCTCATCACCGAACAGATGGCTCTGATGGCGCCTCCCGAGCTGATCGCCATCCACACCAATATGCCAGCGACCATTCCGCCCGAGATTGTGAAGGCGCTTGCCGCCGGCAGTCCGCCTCCCGCCGATCTCGGACCCGACGAAAAGCGTGCTTACGAACAGGTCGCCTTTTTCTACAAATTCGGCCTGGGCTACGCCAACGAGATGGCGCTTCGTCCGCAGACGCTCTACGGGACCGTCGATTCACCGGCCGGCCTGGCGTCATGGATTCTCGATCACGATGCGGACAGTTATGCACTGATAGCCCGCTCCTTCGATGGGGAGCCGGAGGGCCTCACCCGTGACGACATCCTCGACAACATCACGCTCTATTGGCTGACCAACACGGCCGTCTCATCAGCCCAACTCTATTGGGAACACCGGCGAACGGCGACGGCGGGCTTCTTTGACGCCAAAGGCATCACCATTCCCGTCGGCGTCAGCGCGTACCCGAGCGAAATCTACACCGCGCCGAAGAGCTGGACCGAGCGCGCGTTCCCGAAGCTCCTGCATTACGGCCGCCCGCCCAAGGGCTGCCATTTCGCGGCATGGGAACAGCCGAAGTACTTCACCGATGAGGTGCGCGCTTCATTCAAGACGTTGCGGACGTGAGGTTGGGCGAGGGTGACGCGCCGGACGGGCGTCGCCCTCCGCAAGGCGAATAACCCGTAGCGAATCTCCAAAGGAGAGACTGCCATGAACCTGCTCACCAAGACGCTTGCCGTGGTCGCAGCGTATATTGTGTTCACCACCGGTGCTTCCGGGCAAAGCACGGTTGTTCCCGTCGACAACGAACCCTCGCCCGAGTTGACGGTGGAGCCGCCGCTTCCGGGTCCGTTGGCCGGGGGCGTGGTGTTCATCCCGTACCGGGTGGAGAACCTGCGCATCCTGCCTGTCGGTGGGCCGGCCGCGCGCAATGTGTCTCCGCGCGTCGGGCATCTGCACCTCACCGTCGACGACCTGCCATGGGCGTGGGCGGACTACGGTCAGAGCGACACCATCATCCTGGTGGGCATGCCGCGCGGACAGCACAAGGTCCTAGTCGAGGTGGTGGACGCCGAAGGTAACGTCTTCACCAAGCAAACGGTGACGTTCCACTCGCCGGGCAAGGAGATTCAGCCATGAAGCTCCACAAGTTGGCGACCGTGCTGGCATTCGGGCTTTGCATCTTTTCCGCCTTGGCCAACGCCAGTGCGGCCGAAGATCGCTCGATCCGGCCCTTCACCGTCGGCATCCCGCAAGCGGCGCTCGAAGACCTTCGTCGGCGCATCGCCGAAACACGGTGGCCGGATCGCGAGACGGTCGATGACCAGTCGCAGGGCATACAGTTGGCGAAGCTGAAGCCGCTCGTCAAGTATTGGGGCACCGGCTACGACTGGCGAAAGGCCGAGGCCAAGCTCAACACCCTGCCTCAATTCATGACAACGATCGACGGCGTGGACATTCACTTCATTCACGTCCGCTCGAAGCATCCCAATGCTTTGCCGCTGATCATGACGCATGGCTGGCCCGGGTCGGTGTTCGAACTGCTCAAGACCGTGGGCCCGCTGGCGGATCCCACAGCTCATGGCGGACGAGCGGAGGACGCGTTCGATCTCGTCCTGCCTTCGATGCCGGGATATGGCTTCTCCGGCAAACCGACAGAGACGGGTTGGGGACCGGATCGCATCGCGCAAACCTGGGCGGAGCTGATGAAGCGCCTGGGTTACACCCGCTACGTCGCACAGGGTGGCGACTGGGGCTCCCCCGTCTCCAGCGCGATGGCGCGCCAGGCGCCGACAGGTCTGCTCGGCATTCATATTAACTTGCCGGCGGTGGTGCCGCCCGAGATTGCCGCGGTGCTCGCCGTCGGCGGGCCAGCGCCAACGGGACTCACGGATAAGGAACGCGCAGCGTTTGACGCGCTCAGCGCTGCAGCCAAGATGGGGAACAGATCCTACGCTACGATGATGGGCACCCGGCCGCAGACGATCGGCTACGCCATCAATGACTCTCCCACAGGCCTCGCGGCGTGGATGCTCGGACATCCGGGCTTCTCACGCTGGACATACGACAACAGCGATCCCGAAAAGTCCCCGGACGAGGTGCTGGACGACATTACTCAGTACTGGCTGAGCGACAGCGCGACCTCAGCAGGGCGGCTGTACTGGGAGTACGGTGGACGCAGCGTTGTTTTTGCGGCCGTGGAGCGGACCCTCGAGATCGCGCTGCCGGTGGCCATCACGGTGTTTCCGGGGGAGAGCTATCGCGCGCCGGAGACATGGGCCCGGCGCGCCTATCCAAACCTGATTTACTTTCATGAGGTCGACAAGGGCGGTCATTTCGCCGCCTGGGAGCAGCCCGAACTGTTTTCCGCCGAATTGCGTGCGGCGTTCCGACCGCTCCGACAAGATTTCTGAGACGCGTACCAGGCCCCAGCCCGGACGCGTTCAACGCTTAACAGGTTAAACCTAAGGAGATCGACATGAGCAGCACCACTCTGACGCATAGCGAAAAACCGATCGAAACTCCCGGAACGCGGACGCTCGACATGAAGCTCGAGGCCGTGGTTATCCCAGTTTCGGACGCAGCACGCTCCAAGCAGTTTTACGAAGGCCTGGGCTGGAGGCTCGACGGCGACTTCGTCGTCGGCGACACGTTCCGGGCGATGCAGTTCACGCCTCCGGGCTCGCCGGCCTCGATCCATTTCGGCACCGGCATCACGCCGGCCGCGCCCGGCTCTGCAAGCGGGCTTTTCCTCGTCGTGTCGGACATTGACGCCGCGCGCGCCGAACTCATTGGCCACGGCGTCGAGGTGAGCGAAGTGTTCCACCGCGCCGGTCCGGGCAAACCAGCGCTCAGCGGCAGGCATCCGGAGCGGCAGAGCTATTCCTCTTACGCAACCTTCAAGGATCCTGACGGCAACGAGTGGCTGCTGCAGGAGGTCACCACCCGGCTCCCTGGCCGGGTCGATTCCAATACGACGGACTATGCTTCGGTAGCGGACCTTGCGGCCGCAATGTGGCGCGCGGCGTTAGCCCACGGCGAGCACGAGAAGCGCAACGGCGGCCAGCGCGACGAGAACTGGCCCGACTGGTACGCCGAGTACATGGTTGCGGGGCAAGCCGGCAAGCCGCTGCCACTTTGAGAAGTTCGGCGCGCGCGTTGTGCCCGCTCCTGTGCGCACGCGATATTTCGATCATACCCAGAGGCGTCATGATGAAAACTATCAGGTTGTTGGTAGCCGCGGTACTCGCGATGGCAATCGGCGCATCGATTGCAGGTTTTCTGGGAGATACGAATATGACGCGGCCCATTACCTCCAATCAGGCAGAGGTTCCGTTCCTTCACGGGCTTTCCACCGGCGCTGTTGCGGGTCAATCCGCGCTTGCTTCTCTCGAGCGTGCGGACGAGTGGATCAATTCACCGCCGCTCTCGGCGTCCGTTTTGCAGGGAAAGGTCGTCCTCATAGATTTCTGGACCTACACCTGCATCAACTGGCTTCGAGCACAACCCTATGTCCGAGCGTGGGAGGAGAAGTATCGCGATCAAGGTTTGGTGGTGATCGGCGTCCATTCACCGGAGTTCTCGTTTGAGAAAGACCTGAACAATGTACGTCGCGCCGCGAAGGATTTGGGAGTTGATTATCCGATCGCCGTCGACAGCGATCATGCCATATGGCGTGCCTTTAACAACCACTATTGGCCAGCGCTGTATTTCATCGATTCACAAGGGCATGTTCGGCATCATCATTTTGGCGAAGGCTCATACGAACAATCGGAAAAGATCATCCAGGAGTTGCTTGCCGAGGCTGGAGCCGGCGGGTTCGACAGTAGGCCCCTGTCGGTAGATGTCCGCGGTATCGAAGCGGCGGCCGATTGGGACAACCTCAAGTCTCCAGAAAATTATCTCGGCCACGCACGCACCCGGAACTTTGCGTCCAGCGGCGAACTGGTCTTGGACGAGCCGGGCAGCTACGAAGTGCCGGAACGGCTACGCGTGAATGAATGGGGGCTATCTGGGGATTGGACGGTAAGGCAGGAGAACGCCGTACTCAATAAGTCCAATGGAAAGCTCGCGTATCGTTTTCACGCACGCGATCTTCATCTCGTCATGGGGCCGGCAGCGACGGGAACTTCCGTGAGATTTCGGGTGCTGATCGACGGACAGCCGCCAGGCGCTGCTCACGGAATTGACATTGACGAAAAAGGCGAAGGCACGGTGACGGAGCAGCGCCTGTACCAACTGATCCGCCAACCGCATCCCATCGTCGATCGCCAGTTCGAGATCGAGTTTCTCGACTCGGATGTGGAGGTCTTCGCGTTCACGTTCGGCTGATTGCCTGCACAACGATAGAGGTTTCCCAAATGCATTCGCTCAATATCCCGGATGGGATCGACCAAGATCGCCGCCGATTCTTAGGCACCGCCGCGATGGCTGTCGCAGCCACTCAGCTCGGTCTGGTCGCTCCGGCAGCAGCACAGCAGGCAACCGAAGAGCCAGCAACACCTTTCGGGCCATTGAATCAGATCGACGCCGGCGTGCTGAGCGTCGGCTATGCCGAGGCCGGTCCCACCGATGGTCCTGCAGTCATTCTCCTGCACGGATGGCCATACGACATCCACACCTATGTCGATGTCGCGCCCTTGCTTGCGTCGAAGGGATACCGCGCGATCGTGCCATATCTGCGCGGTCATGGCACGACGCGCTTTCTTTCAAGTGAGACGGTCCGCAACGGCCAGCAATCGGCGATCGCGCTCGACATCATCGCCTTGATGGATGCTCTGAAGATCGGGAAGGCAACCATCGGCGGTTGTGACTGGGGCGCGCGGACCGCCTGCATTGTCGCGGCGCTGTGGCCGGAGCGATGTAAGGCTCTGGTTTCCGTGAGCGGTTATCTGATCGGCAGCCAGGAGGCCAACAGGATGCCGCTGCCGCCGAAGGCGGAGCTGCAATGGTGGTACCAGTATTATTTCGCAACCGATCGCGGCCAGGCCGGTTACGAGAAATACACGCGCGATTTCGCAAAACTCATCTGGCAGATCGCTTCGCCGAAATGGACCTTCGACAACGCGACCTTCGACCGCAGCGCTGCTGCGTTCGACAATCCGGATCATGTGGCGATCGTGATCCACAATTACCGCTGGCGGCTCGGGCTGGCTGAAGGCGAGCTAGAGTTTAAAGAGCTTGAGCGGCGGCTCGCACAAAGTCCCATAATCACCGTGCCCACGATCACACTCGAGGGCGACGCCAACGGCGCGCCTCATCCGGAGCCCAGTGCCTATGCAAAGAAGTTCTCAGGCAAGTATCAGCATCGGCTGATCGAGGGGAATATCGGTCACAATTTGCCGCAGGAAGCACCGCAGGCCTTTGCTCAGGCAGTGATCGACGTCGAGGGTTTTTGAACGAGGCAAGGCCAAGAGCCGCGAACAAGGGGGACCCATGACAAGGCTTGCAAGACTGTCGCCAAACAGGAATTTTCGCGGTGACCTTTCTCGCCGATCGTTCGATCGGGTTACTGGAGCGAAGATCCCTCGCTGCCGCAGCCTCGATCGTTTACACACAGCGTGTTTGTCGTGGGCTTTTTTTCGCTGGCTGCACTCGCGTCAAACTACCTAAAACGAGGCAGCGATGACATTCCATGCCATGTATCCAAGTACGTGATCGAGACTGCCGACAGCGCAACAAGCGGACTCTGCTGAATGTCGTATGACCCCAAGCGAATTGAGCCGAAATGGCAGCGGTACTGGGACGAAAACGAGACCTTTAGGACGGAGGTCGACCTCGCCAAGCCGAAATTCTATGTGCTGGATATGTTTCCCTATCCATCGGGCGAAGGACTGCATGTCGGCCACCCGGAAGGCTACACCGCGACCGATATTGTTGCTCGATACAAGCGGATGCGGGGATTCAACGTCCTGCATCCCATGGGGTGGGATGCTTACGGTTTGCCAGCAGAGCGCTATGCCGTTCGTACGGGCGTCCATCCGTCGATCACGACCAGGACAAACATCCAAACATTTAAAGGTCAGATCAAGCGCCTCGGCTTCTCTTATGATTGGAGCCGAGAGCTGGCGACCACGGACCCCGGGTTTATTCGGTGGACGCAATGGATCTTCCTAAAGCTGTTCGAACGCGGCCTCGCGTATCAGGCTGACGTGGCCGTGAATTGGTGTCCAGCCCAAGGCACGGTGTTGGCCAACGAAGAGGTCAAGGAAGGCAAATACATCGAGACCGGCGAGCCTGTCGAACGCCGCTCAATGCGCCAGTGGATGTTGAAGATTACAGCGTACGCCGATCGCCTCCTGGCCGACCTGGACGATCTCGACTGGCCTGAGGGCATCAAGGCCATGCAACGCCACTGGATCGGACGGTCCGAGGGTGCGGAGGTTAAGTTTGTCCTCGCGGACAGCGGGGACATCCTCACGGCTTATACCACTCGGCCGGATACCCTTTGGGGGGCGACCTTCATCGTCCTGTCGCCCGAGCACCCTCTCCTGCTGACGGTTACGACATCCGCCCAGCGGGGAGCCGTCAAAGCCTATATCGATCAGGCAAGGACGCTCAGCGCGGTGGAAAGGGCGGAGGAGCGGTCCAGCACGGGGGTGTTCACAGGCGCTTTCGCGATCAATCCTGCGAACGACCTCCAAATTCCAATATGGGTCGCTGACTATGTCCTGATGGGCTATGGCACCGGCGCCATAATGGCGGTGCCCGCACACGATAATCGTGACCATCAGTTCGCCCGCGCCAATGGGCTTTGTATAACCGAAGTTATCAAAGCTCCGGCTGAGGTCGATATTCACACGCGGCCATGGGAAGGCGACGGCTTGCTCGTCAGTTCGGGACCCCTCAGCGGTCTAAAGGGTGCTGAGGCAAAAAAGGCGGCTATCACGTGGCTGGAAGAACGCGGTCTGGGCCAAGGCCGTGTGCAATACCGGCTACGCGATTGGTTGTTTTCGAGGCAGCGGTACTGGGGCGAGCCCTTTCCGATCCTCTACCGGGCAGATGGCGCAATTGTCCCGCTCCCCGAAGACTCCCTTCCGCTGCTGCCACCTGAGCTTGATGAGTACAAGCCAACGGAGAAAGGCGACCCACCTTTGGCAAGAGCCGAAGACTGGGTGCATACAACCGATCCGCACAGCAAGCTGCCGGCTATGAGAGAGACCAACACGATGCCACAATGGGCGGGATCATGTTGGTACTACCTTCGGTTTGCTGATCCCAAAAATGATCACGCGCTGATCGACCCTGAAAAAGAGAAATATTGGCTACCCGTCGATCTCTACATTGGCGGAGCCGAACACGCTGTACTGCACCTGCTGTACGCCCGCTTTTGGCATAAGGTGCTGTTCGACATTGGCGTCGTCTCAACCAAAGAGCCGTTTCAGAAACTCTTCAACCAAGGCATGATTCTCGCCGTATCCTACCGAGATCGCGCCGGAAAATATTACCGTCCCGACGAAGTCATTGAACGTGATGGTCAATGGCTTGCTGATCAAACCTCGGTGACGCAGCAGATCGAGAAAATGTCGAAGTCGAGATTCAATGTCGTGAATCCCGATGAGGTGATCGATGCCTATGGTGCCGACCCCATGCGGCTCTACGAGATGTTCATGGGACCGCTCGATGTCGCCAAGCCTTGGCAAATGTCAGGTGTGGTTGGCGTAAGTCGTTTTCTCAACAGGGCGTGGCGTATCGTCGTGGACGATGAGGACGCATTGAACGCTCAAGTGTGCGACACCGACCCAACTCCGGAGATCCTGCGCCTCCATCACAAGACCGTCCGATGCGTTACGGAAGATATCGAGGCTCTCCGATTTAACACAGCGATCGCCAGGCTTATGGAGATGTCGAACGCATTGATTTCGCTCGAGCATAAGCCTCGTGTTGTGGTCGAAACGTTCGTGCTGCTGCTCGCGCCCTTCGCACCGCATGTGGCGGAAGAACTCTGGAGGCTCCTGGGACACGAAGCGTCACTTGCGTATGCACAGTGGCCGTCATTCGATCCAGTATTGGCGGAGGACGAACTTCGTGAGTATGCCGTTCAGGTCAATGGAAAGCTCCGTCATAGAGTGCTCGCAGATGCCGGCCTGTCCGCTACCAGTCTCCTTGAAACAATCAAGGCTGACGCGCGCGTGACCGAACTGCTTCAGGGGAAACACATAGCGAAGGAAGTCGCCGTGCCTGGCCGGCTCGTCAACTTCGTCGTCGTGGAATGATTGTCGCGACAAACCGGAAGGGCCGCAGTCTATACCCTACCAGCGCGAGGGGCGGCATCAAGTTCGCTTCGTTGCGATTCCTTGCTCGCAAAATGGCTACGCAATTCTTCGACGAGGACACGAGCATTCTCCGAATAGTCGATCGGGACGTCTACCAGATGGACGCCGCCTTCCTTGAAAGCCATCTCCAGCGTTGGAACGAGATCCTCGGCAGCGCCGACGCGGGAACCGCTAGCACCATAGGACTGAGCGTAACGGACGAAGTCGGGATTTCCGAATGTGAGTCCAAAGTCGGGAAATCCATCAACCGCTTGCTTCCAGCGGATCATGCCGTAAGCAGAATCGTTCAGGATCATCACCACTAGATTCAGCTTCAGGCGAACAGCCGTTTCTAGTTCCTGAGAGTTCATCATGAAGCCGCCGTCCCCGCACACGGCCATCACGCGGCGTTCCGGATACAGAAGCGACGCCATGATCGCGGACGGCAGTCCTGCCCCCATGGTCGCCAGCGCGTTGTCGAGAAGCAACGTGTTTGCGTGATGGGTGCGGTAGTTGCGGGCGAACCAAATCTTGTACATGCCGTTGTCCAGGCAGACTATGCCGTCCTCAGGCATAACCGTTCTGACATCATGCACGATGCGCTGCGGCGTGATCGGGAAACGATCCTCCTGACTACGATCATTGATCGAGGCGAGAATGGTCGGCCGAAGCGCTATGATCGAAGTGTCGGCACTGAGCTTGCCATCGAGCCGATCGGCTAAGGCAGTCACCGTCGCGCCGATATCGCCAACCACTTCGGCGTCGGGGTGGAACACCCGTTCGACTGTCGCGGACGTAAACCCGATATGGATGACTTTCGGACCGCCCTCGTCGCGCATGAGGAATGGCGGCTTTTCAACCGTGTCGTGTCCGATGGCGATGATCAGATCCGAAATTTCGATCGCGTCATGGACGTAATCGCGCTCGGAAAGTGCTGCCGTTCCGACATAGAGGTTCGAGCCGCCGTCGACTGCTCCCTTGCCCATCTGCGTGTTAAAGAACGGGATGCGCATCCGCCGCACGAACTCCGAGAGCGGCGCAACCAGGCGGGGGCGATTTCCAGCCGCGCCGATCACGATCAGTGGACGCTTGGCCGCCACTATCATATCCGCCGCACGATAAATCGCGTCCGGATGGGCGACGGGATGTTCAAGCGGATGCACCGGAACGGGTGGAACGAACGGGATCTGCTCGCCAGCGACATCCTCGGGGAGCTCCAGATGAACGGGCCCTGGACGCTCTTCCGCCGCAACCCTGAAAGCATCGCGAACCACGGTCGGAATGCTGCGCGGGCTGACAATTTGCCGCGTCATCTTGGTCAGCGGCCGCATCGACCCGATCACGTCGACGATCTGAAAACGGGCCTGCTTGGCTGTAAGTATTGGCTTCTGCCCAGTGATCATAATCATGGGCATGGCGCCAAGATGGGCGTAGGCGGCGGCAGTCGAAAAGTTGAGCGCGCCGGGCCCGAGCGTCGAAATGCACACGCCTGGCCGCCCTGTCAGGCGTCCATGTGTGGCTGCCATGAAACCGGCGGCCTGTTCGTGTCGGGTGAGGATCAATTCGATATGCGACGTGCGCAGCGACTCCAGGACATCGAGGTTCTCTTCGCCGGGCACACCGAAGACCCGATCCACGCCTTCGTTCTCGAGGGCAGCGACGAGGAGGTCAGATCCCTTTTTCAATTCCAGCGTCCTCGTGCTTGAAGCGTTACCTAAGTGAACGGATCGATCCGGATACGACAGGAACAATATATGGCACTCGCACTATATCAATGGCGGCCGGGCTGGTTCGGCAGGATCGCGTCACGGCCTTGGTGCGGGAGTCATTGCCTCGATACGCATCACCGTCTGCGGTCCATCGAAGCCCTTGTATTCGACCTCGGCCGCGAGCCTCGGCGCAACGGTCCGCCGGGAGATGGCTAGGCACGTAGTTACCCACTGGGCGTAGGCCTCGATGAAATTGGTGAGAAATTTGCGGGTCCTCTCGTTTGCCAGCGCGCCACTCGCATCAAAAATTTCGTCTGCGCGGCCCAAATAGGCTTCAGGTTGCTGCATGACCGGCACATTGAGGAAAACGAACGTCTGGCGGAGATGGTGATTAGCGCCAAACCCGCCTATTGCGCCCGGTGAAACCGTGATTACACCTCCCGGTTTTCCGTCCCAAACGCTTGCGCCTTCTGGACGGGAGCCCACGTCAATCGCGTTCTTGAGCACTCCCGGGACGGACCGGTTGTACTCCGGCGTCACGAACAAGATAGCATCTGACGCTTTGATCCGTTCCCGGAACGCCTGCCACTCCCGCGGCGCGTTCTCGTCGAGATCTTCATTGTAGAGCGGCAGATCACCGATGCCGACAATCTCCAGGCTGAGGTCATTGGGTCCCGTGCGGACAAGCAGCTCGGCTACCTTCCGATTGAGCGAGTTGGCGCGGAGGCTTCCTACCAGAACAGCGACCTTATGGGGCATGGTTGATCTCCTTCTCAATAGCAAGTTGCGGATGTGGCTAGACAGATCGACTTTCCGCGGAGACAAATCTATTGCACCATGGTGTCGGCGATACTTTTGGATTGGTTTGGTGCGGTGAGCAGTCGATCCCGCTCATCAACATAGATACGAGCCGCAATGTGTTAGCAGGGTCTGGAGCATGGGTGCATGCGGGAGGATCGCATGACCGCTATATGCAACTCGACACGGCCGATGCATATGCGCGCTCTCCACGTTCGGCCTTAAAGGTGCGTACCGGTTGTGTGCGAATCCTTGGATTTGCTGATCCGCTCCGCAGGCTAGCAGCCGAACGCGTGCCAGGTCGCGCAGGAAGTCCCCGCGTTTTTCCGAGGTGTCTGGTCCTGGGCGTCAACCCTCTCGATCTCTAACGTGATGGCGGCCACGATCGCCGAGTTACCGGCCTTGGCCATCCCGCCCGGCGGTTCGGTACTTTGGAGATGTGCACCTAATGATCGGCCTCCTTATCGATGCGGGAGAGTTGGAAGTATTGAAGCGGGTCTGCTCAACCAGTCCGTCTTTGAGGGAAATCTCGGCGTCGTAGAGCGCTGCCGTGATGCGGAAGATGATCGCGCCATGGATGGGCCCGGGGACTGTAACGGGGTTGACAACAAGTTCACAATCGACTGCGCCGACACCCGCGTGCTCGAAACTCGCCGTCATTGGGTCACTTCGACTTACGCAACCTGCATCATCTAAGTCGCGAAGACGAACGGGATTGCGCTCCCACAGCTTCACGTAGCTGATGCGGCACGCTGGTCGTGCACACTGATGCCAAAGTATTGGCGACACCATCGTGCAATAGATTTGCCTCCTCACTTGCATGACTCTGTGCATGGCATCCGACCATGCAGACGTGCTCAGTGGAAAGGAAAATCGCGTCATGACACTCTTGTCTCTCACGCAGCTTCTATCAGCGTTTCGCGAATTCGTCGCACCTCGCTACCGGCCGGAGTGCCACTACATGCGCGGCCCCGGACCAGCCTACGAGCGCCGCATGGTCCCGGTCGACGCGAGGCGCGCAATGCCGAGACCGCGCGGCCGATGACGACGCGGTGCCTCGGCGACGAGTACCGTTTGTACCTGCAAGAGCCCAACTTCCACCTCGCGTTGTCAACCGCTGCGCAGCCGGAGAGCGTCCGAAGGCAAATTAGGTCAGCGATATTACGATGAAATCTGCACACGACGTCCCGATCCTCGTCCAGCCAGCCATGGTCCTTGCTCTCGAAGGAGACACCCCGGTCGAAGCATTCAATGTCATGGCTTGCCTGACTGAGATTGAGCTTCTGGTCAAAAACATTTGGGAGCCCAAGATCCGTTTCGATCTGCAGGCCAGCACGGACATGCCGGTCGTGACATGGTGTCGTGCAAGCCTGCAAAGCGCTATCATGCACTTGCTATTCAATGCGCGCGACGCAATACCGGACGGCGGCGTGATCTCGATTGTCGCTGCTCCCCGATATCAGGGGCGCGTCGCGACGGGGATTGAGGTGCGTGTAACCGACAACGGCCTCGGCATGACGAGCAATACGCTGCTCCATGCCATCGATCCTTTTTTCACTACGAAGACGACCGGGTTGGGCGGCCTAGGCTTGCCTATGGTCATGTGTTTCGCCCAGGAGGCAGGAGGACGCCTCCACATCGAAAGCGAACCAGGCGTCGGCACGATCGTGACGTTGTGGTTGCCTATTCACAGGTTAGAAACCGCTTCAGTGGGGGACCGCGCGTCTGATCTCCGGACCGTTCTGACGGCCGCCACGACGAGCTGTCTCCGACCGGTCACCTCGGGCCCAAATGCCTTAGATTGAGGAGTTCCCGCTGTGACGACGCCGAACGTACTGACACCAAGCAAGGTTCTGTTTCTTCTCACCGGCCTTGCAGGATCGCTGCTCATCAGCCTGTCGGCCCAGCTGCCCTCGGCCAATATTGCCGACATCCAGGGAGGCCTATTTTCCACGCCAGACGAGGCATCCTGGATCTTGACGGTCTACAGCATGGCCAGTTTCGCCGGGATCGTCACCTCCGGCCCACTCATCAGGTTCCTCAGCATCGGCCGATATCTCACGGTGAGCGCAAGCACCTTCACGATCACGGCGTTGGCCTGCGCCACAGCCCCCAATATCGGAGTGATGATCGCGACGCGGACAATCCAGGGTTTCGTGGCCGGCGGGTTCGGTCCGGCCGCCTTCGTCGCCGTCTTCATGGTCACGGGCGGGCCGCGACTTCCGTTCGGCGTGACCCTGCTCGCCTTCGTGCTTCTGTTCCCCGGCTCGATAGGACCAGTCCTGGCGGGCTTTGTCGAAGACAGCCTTGGCTGGCAGATGCTGTTCCTGATCCAGGCTGGTTTCGGCGCGACGTTGGCGCTCGCGGCCTGGGCCTGGGTGCCGCGTCAGCCTGATCCGGATTGGTCCGCCCTTAAGACTGATTGGATCGCCGTGGTCCTGCTCTCGCTCGCCCTCGCGACGCTGATGCTTATCCTCAGTCAAGGCACGCGGCGATTCTGGTTCGAGAGCGAAATCATTGTTTGGTGCGGGGCGGCTTGCATCGCCGCATGGGCTGGATTCCTGTTCCTGGTGCGGTTTTCACCAATGCCGATCATACAACCCCGGCTTCTTGCGACGCGCAATTTCGGCATCCCGATCGCCCTCAATCTGGTGTTTCGCGTCGGCCTGGTCGTGACCGCTTATCTCGTGCCGCAGTTCCTCGCAGTCGTGCAAGGCTATCAGCCGCTGGAACTCGCTGAACTGTTCTTATGGGCTGCGATCCCGCAGCTTCTCGCAATTCCGCTGGTCTGGTGGCTCATGCATTGTTTTGACATGCGGGTGGTCATGGCGCTCGGCCTGGCGTTCTGCGCTGTCGGTACGGCCTTGGCTGTTGGTGGCACCGGCCTCTATGCCGCCGAGCAGTTCCGCCCCACCCTTGTCGTCTTTGCGATAGGTCAATTGCTGTTCCTGGGACCAGTCTTGGTCATTGGCACGAGCTCTCTGAAGCCCGCGGACCTTCCGACTGCCTCCGTTGTTTTCAACATAGCGACGCTCGGTGGCACGACCCTCGGGATCGGCCTGGTATCCCATTTCGTAACCGAGCGAGAAAAGTTTCACTCGAGCGTCATTACCGAGAAGGTGTCACTCTACAACGCGCTCGATGCTGATCGTCTGGAGACCCTCGCGGGAGGGTTGGCAAGCCGGCTGGTCGACGACAACGGCACGACGGCACGAGCGGTCGCGCTCTTGGCATCCATTGCACGGCGCGAGGCCTGGGTCCTGGCTTTCAATGACGGCTTCCTTCTGATCGTTGGCGTGTTGCTGATCGGAGCGATCGGGATTGTCGCCATCGGCAGGTCGCCACCTTTGCGGCCGCTTAGCGTCGCCATGGGAGAAATACCATGAAGCTATTGAGCGCTGGCCTGAGCAGTCTTCTCGTAGCCGGGATGGTATTCGTCGCCGCCTCCACTTCGATGGCTCCAGGGCGATGGTTCACAAGTCTGCTTTCGACCACGACCGACAATGCTTACGTGCGTGGCGATGTTACGTCTATTAGTCCCAGGATCAGCGGTTACATCACGGAAGTGGCCATACGTGACAATCAGGCGGTGAAAGCCGGGGACATCCTGTTCCGGATTGATGACGGCGACTACCGTGCCCGGGTTGACCAAGCTGCCGCCGGGGTTGCCATGCAGCGCGCGCTACTGGCCAATCTGACCAGCCGGATCGATTTGCAGCACGCTACTATTGAACAGACACTGGCGGCATTACAGGGCGCCGAAGCCGATGCCACCCGCGCCGCGCGCAACTTTCGGCGCACTCAACAACTGAACAAGGGCGGCTGGGCTTCGCAGTCTATAAGCGATCAGACGGAAGCGGACCATCTCCGGGCGCGTGCCAAGATCGCTGAAGCGCAGGCAAATCTGGCCGCCGCTCGGCAGCAGATGCATGTGCTAGAGACCCAGCGCCCGCAGCTTGAGGCCGATATAGCCGCAGCTGCGGCGGCTCTTACGCTGGCAGAAATCGAACTCGAAAGTACCGTCGTGCAGTCGCCCGCGGACGGCTGGGTCGGCGAACGCGAGGCCAGAGTTGGGCAGTATGTCCGCGCGGGCACTCTGCTGGTCGCGGTCGTGCCTCGAAACTTCTGGGTTGTAGCCAATTTCAAGGAGACGCAGATCCCGGCGCTGCGGATCGGCGACAGTATTGCAATCTCAATCGACGCGATCCCCGGGAGAGAGTTCAGGGGGCGGGTCGAGAGCTTCTCACCAGCCAGCGGAGCACAATTTGCGCTCCTACCACCGGACAACGCGACCGGCAATTTCACCCGAATTGTTCAGCGCATTCCAGTCAAGATCACTTTTGACGCGGGGCAGCCGGACCTTGATCATCTGCGGCCCGGTATGTCAGCGGTGGTGGCTCTGTCACTAGGCAACCATCCCGGAGTACAGAATCGAACCTCGGCGGCGCAAATCGATGATCCCGAAAGCTCAGGCAGCTCCGTGCGACCTGGCAATCCACGATGACGAATTGTGGTCGAGAAAGAGGATATCAAGGCCTTCGCTGCCAAATTCGATCCGCAGCCTTTCCATCTGGATGAAGCGGCGGCGCATGAAACGATCTTCGGCGGATTGGCGGCGAGCGGCTGGCATACCGCGGCCATGACAATGCGTCTCCTGGTAGACAGCGAAATCAAGCCGGCGGGCGGGATCGTGGGTGCTGGGTTCGACGAATTCCGCTGGCCGCGTCCGGTGCGACCCGGGGACGAACTGCGTCTTGAGAGCGAGGTTCTCGATGCGCGACCGTCGCAGTCGCGCCCTCGCCAGGGTCTAATCAAAGTGCGCACGACCACGCTGAACCAGATCAATGAACCCGTGCAGATCATGATCGCCAGTTTGGTCGTGTTGCGCCGGCCAGAAGAGATCGCGAATTGCTATCTGGCAACGAGGGTTCGCTCGCTGCGCAAACAATCCAAAGGTATTGCCAACACCATTGTATAATAGTTTTTCCTGCGCTGGCAGTCGATCCTTGTGGCGCATTCGAACAGATCGGGTGGACACAGAAGGCGACATGTCAGTCCGAATCCAGATCGCCATCGCGCCCAGGAACGCGGTTCAGTTCATGGCCGAGGATTCAAGGATCTCCACCACGCGATGGTCATAGCCCGCGACGTCGTATTTGCTCGATAGCGGAGAGCGCGCATGTGCGTCTGCGTAACGCCGCGGCACATCGCCAATCGTAGATGAGGAGAGACATCATGGCCTTTATCATTAAAGTCAATGGTCAGACGCATAGCGTAGATGTCGACGACGACACTCCTCTGTTGTGGGTACTGCGCGACGTGCTTGGCATGACCGGCACCAAATTCGGCTGCGGCCTGGCGCTCTGCGGCGCGTGTACGGTGCATGTCGACGGCGTCGCCACCCGTTCCTGCATCACGCCGATCGACAGTATTGGCGAGGCCCGGATCACCACCATCGAGGCCATCGGCGCGACGGCGGAGGGCGCAAAGATCCAGAAGGCCTGGCTCGATCGAGAGGTCGTTCAGTGCGGCTACTGCCAGTCCGGCCAGATCATGTCTGCTGCGGAACTCCTCGCTTCCAACCCCAATCCAACCGATGCCGATATCGACGATGCGATGTCCGGCAACATTTGCCGTTGCGGGACCTACGTCCGCATTCGCGAGGCCATCAAGCAGGCCGCGGCGAGCTGAGAGGGAGGTAGCCATGATAATCGACCAACAGACGTCTCAAGCCTCCGTCCGGGATGAACTGCCATCGGTAAATACTCTCTCCCGACGCAGCTTTCTCCGGGCCGGCGCTGCTGCGGGCGGAGGTCTCATGCTGGGTTTCAGCCTGCCGTTCGCTACCGGCGAAGCCGAAGCGGCTGCCGGCGATGTTTTCGCGCCGAACGCCTTCGTACGCATCGGCAGTGATGGCAAGATCTCCCTGATCATGCCTTACGTCGAAATGGGTCAAGGCACCTACACGGCGATCCCGATGCTGATCGCTGAAGAGCTGGAGGTGGACCTCAAACAAGTGCAGCTGCAGCACGCTCCGCCCGATGAAAAGCTCTACATGAACCCATTGCTGGGAATTCAGGCGACGGGAAACTCGAACGCGATCCGCGGGGCATGGGAGCCGCTGCGCCAGGCCGGTGCGGCCGCTAGGACCATGCTCGTGGCCGCGGCTGCGGACCGCTGGAAAGTCGATCCGGCGACCTGCCGCGCCGAAAGCGGCGAAGTGGTTCACGCGGCGACCGGGAGACGTCTTGGCTATGGAGAACTCGCCGCCGATGCGGCCCGCATGCCGGTTCCCCCAAGCATCGAGCTCAAGCGACCTGAAGATTTCAGGCTGATCGGCACCCCGGTGAAGCGTCTCGACACGCCCGCGAAAGTAAACGGAACAGCGGTCTTCGGCATTGATGTTCGCCCGCCCGGAGTGAAGGTCGCGACTCTTGCGCAGTCGCCGGTGTTCGGCGGCCGCGTGAAGAGCATCGATGATGCCGCCGCAAGCGCCGTCAATGGCGTGCGTCAGATCGTGAGGCTCGATGATGCCGTCGCCGTGGTTGCTGACCACATGGGCGCCGCCAAAAAGGGCCTTGAGGCGCTGGTGATCGAATGGGACGACGGGCCGCACGCCGGGCTCACCACCGAAGCGATTGCCGCCGAGCTCGAACAGGCGTCGCTCAAGTCGGGAGCCGTTGCGGAAAACATTGGCGACGTCGACCGGGGGATGGCGGAGGCCGTCACCAAAGTCGACGCAATCTACCAGCTTCCGTTCCTCGCGCACGCGACGATGGAACCGATGAACTGTACCGTCCACGTGCGCAAGGACGGCTGCGAAATCTGGGTCGGCACCCAGGCGCTCGCGCGGGCTCAGGCAACCGCGGCGCAGACTGCGGGCCTCCCGCTGGACAAGGTTGTCGTGCACAATCACCTGATCGGCGGCGGTTTCGGCCGCAGGCTCGAGGCAGACTGGGTCGCTCGCGCTGTCGAGATCGCCAAACACGTCGACGGTCCCGTCAAGGTCGTGTGGACGCGCGAAGAAGACATCCAGCACGACATGTATCGGCCCATGTTCGCCCACCGGATGTCGGCCGGCCTCGACGGCAATGGAATGCCGGTCGCCTGGAACAACCACTATGCCGGCTCGTCGGTCATCGCGAGATACCTGCCGCCAGCGTTCAACAATGGTCTCGATCCAGACACGACCGAAGGTGCCATCGATCTCGTCTACAATCTCCCGAATCTGCGCGTCGAATACGTGCAGGTGGAGCCGCCTGGCATTCCGACCGCGTTCTGGCGCAGCGTCGGACCGTCGCGCAATGTCTTCGTGACCGAAAGCTTCATGGACGAGCTGGCGGTGGCGGCGAAACAGGACCCGGTCGCATACAGGCTCGCGCTGCTCGACAAGACGCCCCGAGCAAGGGCCGTACTCGAGCTTGCCGCCGACAAGGCGGGCTGGGGAGAGAAGCAGCCGCCACGGGTCGGCCGGGGGGTCTCGGTACAGAACGCATTTGCAACTTACATGGCACTGATTGCCGAGGTCGAAGTGGCGAAGGATGGCGCAGTGCGCGTTCGGCGCGTCGTCTGCGCGGTCGACTGCGGCACCGTCGTTAATCCCGACACCGTCGAGGCCCAGATTCAGGGCGCGATCATGTTCGGCATCACCGCGGCGCTTTACGGCGAGATCACGCTCAGGAACGGTCGTGTCGAGCAGACCAATTTCGACAGCTACCAGATCCTGCGCATGAACGAGGCGCCGGCTGTCGAGGTGCACATCGTTCAGAGCTCCGAAGCGCCTGGCGGCATGGGCGAGGCAGGAACTTCATGCATTGTCCCCGCCGTCGCCAATGCGATCTTCGCGGCCACGGGTAGGCGCCTGCGAACGCTACCCGTCGACACCACCGCTTTGAAGCAGCCGGCATGAACGGAAACACGGCATGATCGACATCAGCAATTGCGATTCTTTCGTTCATCGTGACTTAAGCACGTCGTCAAAGTTTAACTTTAGGTGCCAAGTAGAGACCGGAAAGGAGTATCGCCATGGTCACACGCGGTTTTATCGGTAGGCCGGGCAATACCGATCAGGCTACCCGTCTTCCGCCTGGTCAACATGTCGTCACAGACTTTCCAGTCTTGTCAGCAGGGCCGACGCCCCGGATCAGAACCGAGGATTGGACATTCACCCTCAAAGTCGGACCACGCATTGTGACGAAATGGAACTGGGCTGAGTTTCATGCTCTGCCGCAGACCAAAATGACGCGGGACATCCATTGCGTGACGACCTGGTCGAAGTTCAACACCTTTTGGGAAGGTGTACTGATCGACGATCTTCTGGCCGCGGCCAATCTTGAGGCGCCGACCGCCTACACGCTCGCGCATTCTTATGAAGGCTACTCCACCAACGTGCCATCAGCCGACCTCCTTGTTGGCAAGGCGATGGTGGCAACCAAGTACGCCGGCCAACCCCTTGCGGCCGAGCATGGCGGACCGGCGCGGCTGCTTGTGCCGCATCTCTATTTCTGGAAATCCGCGAAATGGGTGAATGCGCTGCAGTTCACCGAGCGCGATGAACTCGGTTTCTGGGAATTGCGCGGCTACCATCGCTACGGCGACCCTTGGCGCGAACAGCGCTACACAAACGATTGACGCGCCGATGCACTGGCAAAGCGCTATCATCACGCGGATAGAGAAGCTGTCGCCGCGCGTGAAAAGCTTCTTCTTTCGCCTTCCGGAGCCCATTTCGTTCCGGCCCGGTCAGCATCTTGTGCTACGGCTGACCGCACTAGACGGTTATCGCGCCCAACGCAGCTACTCGATCGCTTCCGCGCCCGGGCCTGGTAAGGCCGAAGAGCTCGAACTCACGATTGAAAGATTCGACGACGGCGAGGTCTCACCATTCATGCATGACGCCGCGCAGGTGGACGATGAAATCGAGCTGGGCGGCCCGATCGGTGGACACTTCAACTGGAGCCCTGAGGATGGCGGCCCCGTGCTTTTCATTGGCGGCGGCTCAGGCGTGGTGCCCTTCATGTCGATGCTGCGCCACCGGGCAGCGATCGGGTCGAGGGTTCCAGTTGCTCTGGTTTTCTCAGCGCGATTGCGTGAGGATTTGCTGTTCTTCGACGAACTATCGGAATTGGCTGCCTTCGACGATGGCTTTAGCCTGATGGTGACGCTGACGCGGGAGGCCGTCGCGCACTCATTCCGGGCTGGACGCATTGATGCCGCTTTCATCGCGGGCGTTGTCTCGGCCATGAAGATGCCGCTGCGCCATGTGCTGATTTGTGGTTCAGATCCGTTCGTGGAGACGGCGGCCGAAGGAACGATCGCGGCCGGAATAGATTCGGCCTTGATCAAGACTGAACGCTACGGGAGTTGACCGGGCGGTCCCAAAACTCCTTCGAATCTCGTGCAAGAAATAGCGAGTCAGCCGAAGTCGGCCCTCTAGAAATTGGACGTGCCCGAGCGGCAGGCGGACCGTCCGGATGGATTCCGACGGAAAACTCAAGCTCCAGGCACTACCCGGTTTCTCAACCGATATCGGGTATTCGCCAAGCCGGCCGCGCCGGTGGGAGTGAGCACTCCAACGTACAACAGACTCACCAGGCTTTCTTCGGGATTGGCCTCGGCGCTGCCGCCAGTGCAAGGGCCTTCAAGGTCAGCATGGAGGAGGCGCCGACGGCCAGGCCTCTGGTGAGGCGGAGGATCTCGCGTCGGCTGTAGTTCATGGTTTACGCGAGATTGATTTACGCTGTGGCTGCAGTCGATCTTGGCGGCGATCACGAGCGAACCTGGCGCCGCTCAGGCGGCGATCGCCTCGTCGACCGACTATGCGATCAGGTTCGCCTGGAACAGAGGGTCCGGCCCAAACCCACGAAGCCACCTCGAACGAGCTCGCAGTCTTGGGAGGCGCGCAGGCTCTTCCCGCGTTCCTCTGTTGCCTGGAAGCCCCAGCCAGAGCCGTCACTGAGTCCCCACGGCGAGAACGATTTTTCCGTGCGGCGGAGGACGCCGGCCCTCCAAAATGTAGTGAGCCTCGCGGGCGTCCGCGAGCGGCAGGACGGCGCCTACCCGTGTTCTCAGATTGCCGCGGTTGATCAGCTCGGTGAGTTCTGTCAGGTGCCTGGTTGTGACTTTGACCAGGAAGAAGGTCGCATCGACGCCGCGATTCTTTGCAAGCTCCTGATCGGGTTGGGACACGGCCGAAATCAGCTTGCCGCCGTGGCGCAGGACCTGGAACGAGCGGTTCTGCGTATCGCCGCCGACGAGATCGAGGACTGCGTCCACATCCCGGGCCGCGTCCTCGAAGCGCTCGGTCTGAAAATCGACCACCGTGTCTGCCCCAAGCTCGCGCACAAACGCAACTTTGTCGGTCGCTGCCGTTGTGATGGTCCGAATGCCGGCACGGCGGGCGAGTTGCACCGCGTACGCCCCAACGTTGCCTGCGCCTCCGTGTATGAGCACGGTCTGGCCTGCTGTGAGCTGCGCCTCGTCGAACAGTCCCTGCCAGGCGGTTACCGCGATTACAGGAACTGAGGCCGCTTCAACGTGCGTGAGAGTGGTCGGCTTGTGGGCAATCATGCTCACCGAAGCCAGCGCATATTCGGCGTAAGCGCCAATGAAGCGCGGATTAGTGACGCCATAAACCTGATCGCCGACGCGCAGGCCGGTGACGCCCGGCCCGACGGTCTCGATCTCTCCTGACAGGTCGGAACCCAGCGTGAGGGGAAGCGGTTGCGGAAGCACGCTCCTTCCGCCTCTGATCCAGCCATCCCACGGCCCTACCCCGGCGGCATGGACTTTGACGAGGACTTCTCCGGGGCCCGGACTGGGCACGGGAACGCGATCGAACTGCATCATTTCCGGAGGGCCGAACTCATGTATGCGCCAAGCCTTCATAGACGTGCCGACTTGGCCCCGGGCTTCTTCATGAGAGATGCTGATTGTCGTCATCGGATGCTCCTTGCATCTGTCGTGTCTTGGCAGATCTCACGCACCATCAGCTGCGGCCAGCGGCGTGGCGCGGAAGCTGATCGCCAGGCGGTTGAAGGCGTTCATCAGGCCGATCGCGATCGTCAAATCAGCGAGTTCCTTTTCGCCGAACGTAGCGCGAGCCTCGGCATAGGCCTCCTCGGGCACATGCGTGTCGCTGACCCGAGTGAGCACTTCGGCCCACTTCAGTGCCGCCTTCTCCTGGCTGCTGAACAGGCGCCCGGCCTCATCCCAGGCCGGGACGAGCACGAGCTTCTCGACCGGCACGCCCGCCTTGAGCAGGTCGCGGCTGTGCATGTCGATGCAGTAGGCGCAGCCATTGATCTGCGAGATGCGAAGATAGACAAGTTCGATCAGGGCTGCCGGCAATCCGCTCTGGGCAACATAGCCGTAGACGGCGCCGAGAGCCTTCATGCCACCCGGAGCGGCGGCCGCATAGTTCATGCGCTGGGGCATGGTGGCGGTCCTTACTGCTGCTGCGGGATGGTCAGTGTGTCTGTGGGATCGGTGATAAAGACGGCGAGCAAGCTTGCCGGTTCGGTGGCGCTGGCGTTCTCACTCACCCTGTGGTGCGAGCCAGGGTTCTCGTAGAAGCCCTCGCCGACCTGGTAGACTTTGGCGGGTTCGCCATCGACCTGGCTGCGAATAGCGCCAGAAAGTACATGGGCGTAGATGAAAGCGGACTTGGTATGGAAATGGGGCGCCGACTTGCCGCCGGGCGGGTAGATCACCTCAACAGCGATCAGGCTCTTGCCTGGGATGTTCGGGATGGCGCGCTCGAAGACAGGCCTCACCGTCTCATCGAAACCCTGCGCTCCTATTTTCTGGGAGACAGGAATCACCGTCTTGTGCTCCGGCCCGTTGGCGTACAGGGTTGTACTGGCGAGTGCGACTGCGATGCCCGCTGCGCCGATGAAACCCGTTAACTTGATCATTCTCATTGTTTTGTCCTCATGTTGGGATCAGGGTTGCGGCGATCTTGCAGCCAGCATGGGCGCAAAGCAGACGCAAGATTGAGTAAAACGACTGTAGCATCAGTCGGACTGGCAATAGCTGACGGCCGGCTACTCGGCTCGTCCAAGCGTTGCAGTCCGCCTCTTCCTCAAGGGCCACGGGCATATTGGCGTTGCCAAACAGACGCACCGTGTCGTCCTCAGAATCCACGCGGCGGTACAAACAGGCAGATTGTGTGCCCCTCACTCGCTCCGGCCGCCGAACACCAATGAAACACGCCGTCGGGACTGTTCTTGATGCGGCTGTCTGTGTAGGTAATCACTTCTCCCGTGCCCTTTATAACGTAGCCTTCGGGCCGCTCTCCGATGGCATTGTATGCGACTTCGCGGCAATCGTAGCCGGAGCAGCAGGAGAAGGGATAAGACCACCCCTGCGGCTGCGCAGCGGTCGGCGACGCGTCATGCGCACTCGCCTCCGACGCCACGAGGAACACCCGTGCGCCGACCACAAGAGCTGCGGCCAGGCGCAGCAGCGTTATGCCTGCGAAGCCGTCGCCGGGTGCGGGCTTGCTACCGTCGTCAACGACACAGCCGACATGACAGCGGCAGATCGGGTAGTAGACTGCCTGCTTCGGTCTCATAATGGGAACTCCTGTACTTGGCGTCAGCAGATCGGCGCAGACAGGCTGCTGGCTGTGGAAGTTCGGCTCTTGCAGGTACGAAACGGTACACTCACCCCGGGCACCCATTGCGTCGTCCGGCTCCGTATTGTCATCGCCCGCGCGGTCTCGGCATTACGCGCCTCGCGTCGACCGTGACCGGGCGGCGTGCGTAAGCTGGTCCCGGGCCGCGCATGTAGTGGAGCTCCGGCCGATAGCGAGGCGCTACTAGTTTGCGAAGCGCCGATAGATGCTGGGTGACGAGAGACAAGAGTTTCATGACGCGATCTCCTTTCCACTGAGCACGTCTGCATGGTCGAATGCCATCTACAGATTCATGCAAGTGTGGAGGCAAATCTATTGTACGATGGTGTCCCCAATACTTTGGCATCAGTCTGGGCCGCTAAGCGCGGCCATAAGCTGCAGTCCTGATCGAAGCGGCCGTCACGAAAACAGGCTTCCGTGTCGGCCCCAAGTTGATCTGGCCTCTTTGCTCGGCGGCCGTCGTGGCGATATCGGCCGCAGTCAGCCGTTCAACATACTCGCGCGTGTCCCGGGATTGCCGACGTGACCCTTTGTTGCCGCAAAGCGAACAAGGCGCGAAAGGGCTTCCACGACGTAGTTCAAGGTAGTTCAAGGATGCACAAGACGTGATGCACCTCGCTGAATTCGGAACCTGCAAAGAGCGTCGGACTTTCTCCCGTTCGCGTCTTCTCGCATTTCTGCGCACCCGTTGAGCGGTTAATCGGTCGACCGTCTCGCCCTCGGTTGCTGCCCCTCGCCACATGTGCGCGAGCATGCGCCCAAGGCAATGCCTAGGTTTTGTTGTGCGGTGGTGTCGGTCTCAATTATCGCAGCGCCTGCTCAGTGCGCGAGCCGATCCAAAAGTATTGCCGATACTATCGTGCAATAGATTTGGCGCGAATGTCAGTCCATCTGTGTGCCTATATCCGGATGTCGATTGGCTCTCGTGCGGCGCCCATGGCGCTCGCCCGGATTCATTCAATCGGAACCCTGATCAACCCCGTCTTCCATCTGAGCGACGAATGGAGGTTCTCATGAAAACGGTTCGTGTCATGGCGACAGCAGCCCTGATCATCGGGGGCGCGTCATGAGCCGTAGCTTCGACGCGATCATCATCGGCGCCGGGCAGGCGGGACCCTCGCTCGCCGGGCGCTTGACGGCCGCCGGCATGAAGGTCGCGCTAATCGAACGCAAATACCTCGGCGGAACCTGCGTCAACACCGGCTGCATGCCTACAAAGGCGATGGTCGCGAGCGCCTATGCGGCGCATCTCGCCAGACGCGCCGGCGATTATGGCGTCTCGGTCGGAAGGGAAATCGCAATTGACATGAAGAAGGTCCACGCGCGCGCCGCCAAAATAACACTCGATTCCCGTTCGGGCCTTGAGAACTGGTTGACCGGCATGGAGAACTGCACCGTCATCCGCGGCCATGCCCGGTTCGTCGACCCGCACACGGTCAATGTCGGCGGCGAAACGCTCTCAGCGCAGAGGATCTTCATCAATGTCGGTGGACGGGCGGCGAGACCGGATATGCCCGGCATCGACCACGTCAAGGTCCTCGACAACACCGACATGGTCGCGCTTGACCAGGTGCCGCGCCACCTCGTCGTTGTTGGCGGCAGCTATGTCGGACTCGAATTTGCACAGATGTTCCGCCGTTTTGGCGCCGAAGTGACTGTCGTGGAAAAAGGGCCTCGTTTGGTCTCGCGCGAGGACGACGATGTCGCTGCAACGATCAAACACATTCTCGAACGCGAAGGCATTGCGATCAGACTGGACGCCGAATGCATCCGCTTTGAACAATACGGCGATGAAATCCGCGTCGGCCTTCACTGCGAGCGCGAGCCCCGCGACGTGCTCGGCAGTCATGTTCTGCTCGCTGTCGGGCGCCGCCCTAACACCGATGACCTCGGCTTGGAGGAGGTAGGAATCGCGCGGGACGCCCGCGGTTTTATTAGGGTTGACGATCATCTCGCGACCAACATCGAGGGTGTCTTCGCGCTCGGCGATTGCAACGGCCGCGGTGCCTTCACCCACACGGCGTACAATGATTTTGAGATCGTTGCGGCCAATCTGCTTGACCGCGAAAGCCGCAAGGTCAGCGACCGTGTTCCGGGCTACGCGCTCTACATCGACCCGCCGCTGGGACGCGCCGGCATGAGCGAAGCGGAAGCGCGAAAGGCCGGCCTCCCCGTTCTCGTCGGCACGCGGCCGATGACTCGGGTTGGGCGTGCTGTCGAGAAGGGCGAGACGCTCGGATTCATGAAGGTCGTCGCCAATGCCGAAACGGGCAAGATCCTCGGCGCCGCGATTCTCGGGACGGGCGGTGACGAGGCGATTCACGGCATACTCGACGCAATTAACGCAGGCACACAGTATCGCGACCTTCAATGGGCAGTGCCGATCCATCCGACGGTCTCGGAGCTAATACCAACTGTGATCGGTGCAATGCAGTAGAGTGGTTGGGCGGGTACTCGCCACGAAGGCAGCAGTGGAGGATCGATACCAAAGTCTGATAGACCTTAGTAGGAGTAACCCCAATACTGCGTGAGTGAGTTCCATCCTCCGGCGTGGGGCGTGGACTAATGGCTGGCGCGAGGGCTCCGACTCTGGGCCTGGGCAATTCGGGCCATCGAGGTGTCCACGTGGCCAAATCCGCTACCATGTGGCGTTTCGCTTGAGAGGTGACGAGCCTGCGGGACGCTTCACAGAGGTCGGGCCATGAATCCAAGTTCTGCAGAGATTGCAATTCCGTCCTACACTCTTCAGAAATGGCAGCGAATTGTCGACCTCTTGGCCAATATCGTGCACGTTCCGTCGGCGGTGGTGTGCAAACTCGACCCGCCGCACTATACGCATTACAGTATCTTGGCTTCTAGCAACTCGGAGGGAAATCCTTTTCCAGTCGATGACACCTTCTTGATGGATATTGGGACCTTTTGCGAAACTGTAATCAAGAGCCGCGAACCGCTGCTTGTCATCAACGCCTTGGAAGACGATCAGTGGAAACTGGCTCCCGAGATCCAAGTGGGGATGGTCTCGTATTTGGGATTCCCCGTTGTCTGGCCTGATGGGCGGATGTTTGGAACCATCTGCGTCCTTGATGATAAAGCCAATCGATACAGCGACCTCTACCAGGAACTCCTATTGCATTGCCGCGATGTCCTACAAGCGGACCTGCAGACGCTGGTCCGCTTCGGCCACGAACTCGAGGATCAAAAGGCACATCTCAGTGAACTGTTCGCACGGGTTCCAGAAGCTGTTGTCATGGTCGATGGCGACTTCAGGATTACGCGTGTCAACCCGGAGTTTACGAAGATTTTTGGGTACACGGCAGAAGAAGCGATCGGTCAGGGAATCAAGGAACTCATTGCGCTCGACGATCGGCAGGAGGAGGTCGAAGGTTTCTTGTATCGGATGTTCCATACGGGGGAGGCATTCGCCGGTGAGACCATCCGCAGACGTAAGGACGGCAAGCATGTGCCAGTCTCCCTTATCTGCGTTCCGGTTCCATCCAATGGTGGTGGGAGGGTTGGGTACGTGATCTATCGCGATATGACAGATACGAAGCGCCTCGAGGATGAGCGGCGGCGATATCACGAAATTCAGTTGGAACTCGCACACGCAAGCCGAATCGCGACGCTAGGGCAACTGTCCGCGTCAATTGCGCACGAGCTTAACCAGCCGCTGTCGGGCATCATAACCAATGCCGGCACCTGCCTTCGTATGCTGGCCGCCGATCCACCGAACATGGACGGCGTGCGAGAAGCCGTGCGGCGCACGATGCGAGACGGTGACCGCGCCTCGCAGGTTATCACGCGGCTGCGTGCTCTGTTTAGCAACAAAGAGCCCGCATTTGAGCCAGTGGACCTTAATGACGCGGTGCGAGAGGTGGTTGCGCTGTCGCTTGGTGAGATCCGGAACAGTCAGGTGATTTTGCGGACTGAACTTGCCGACGACCTCCCGTGTGTCTCGGCAGATCGTATTCAGTTGCAGCAAGTCGTCCTGAATCTGCTACGGAACGCGTTGGATGCGATGACCACGGTCGATGATCGTCCAAGAGACTTGCTGATCAGAACCGAACGGGAGGAGGAGGATTCGGTGCGGTTGAGCGTGAAAGATGCGGGGGTCGGTTTCGACCCTCACACTATGAAAAAACTATTCGAGGCTTTTTACAGTACAAAGAATGCCGGGATGGGAGTCGGACTTGCAGTGAGCCGCTCGATCATTGAGAACCATCATGGCCGCCTATCAGCGGCTCTAAACGATGGCCCGGGGGCTACGTTTTCGTTTTCTGTTCCACGGCCATGAGAATGCCGGTTCGCCCAGTCCTGATCTGCGGTTCGAATCCTTTCGTGGAGACGGCGACTGAGGGAACGTTCGCGGCTGGAATAGATCCGGCCTTGATCAAGACCGAGCGCTACTGGTTGCCAGATCCCGAGTTAATATGCGATTCCGAGCCTCGCCGCCATGTTAACCAAGTCGGGGAGAGAGCCAGCCTTCATTTTACGCATCACCTGGCCTCGGTGTGCCTTCACGGTGATCTCGCTGATGCCGAGCTCGAAGCCGACCTGCTTGTTCAGCAGACCGGAGACCACCAGTGCCATGACCTCTTGCTCCCGGCGGCTGAGGGATGCGTGACGATCCCGCAACTCATGGATCTCGGAGTTTAGGGCAAGCGAGTTTCTGCTGCGCTCGAGCGCCTGCTCGATCGCAGTCAGTAGCACCTCGTTGCTGAACGGCTTCGTGAGGAACTCGGCGGCCCCGGCCTTCATCGCCTTGACGGTCATCGGCACATCGCCGTAACCCGTAACGAAGATGATCGGCATGTCGGTCCGCTCGACTGAGACGGACTGCTGCAGATCGAGCCCGTTGAGATCCGGAAGATTGACGTCCAAGATCAAGCAGTTCGGAACCACCGGACGGGGACAGGCGAGGAATTCCCGCGCCGACTCGAATATCTCCGACTGCCAGCCAGCGGAACGGATCAGCAACTCCAGCGATTCGCGCACGGAAACATCATCGTCGACGACGAACACGACAGCCATTTCGTGCGACATGGATGCAGACCTCGCTTCGTCGCTAGGTGCAGTCGCCAGATCCGTATTCATCACTTATATCTCCACGAGATGGCCACAAAATGGCGTGCGCTAGGTCCTACTGAGCGCTGAACTGAGCGCCTCCTCAAGGGCAGCATCGCTGAACGGCTTGAACAGGCACTCCACCGCGCCCTGCTCAAGCAAACGCGGGCGCACGGTGTCGTCCCGGTGCGCAGTGATGTAAACGATCGGAATCGGAAAGCCCCGACGTTTGAGTTCCCGCTGCAGCTCGGGACCTGTCATCCCCGGCATAGAGACGTCGAGGATCAGGCATCTGGTCTTGCCGATGGTATCGGACGCCAGAAACTCTTCCGCCGAGGAGAACGCCCGCACGCTGAAGCCGAATTCCTTAATCAGATCGGGTAATGACTCGCGTACGGACTCGTCGTCATCGACGACCGATACGAGTGGATGCGCAATTTTCATGAAATCCCCGCTACACTTTGGGCACTGCTGATGACTGACGCCCCCGCCGCGCTGATATCTTGCGCGGGTGCCTCATCCCCTGAGAACCTGGGGATCGAAAACGAAAACGTGGCCCCGGGGCCATCATTGGATACTGCCCACAAGCGGCCGTTGTGGCTCTCGATGATAGAACGGCTGACGGACAAGCCTATCCCCATACCGTCGCTCTTAGTCGTGTAGAACGCCTCAAAGAGCCGCTCCGTATCCTCGGGTCCGAGACCGACGCCGGCGTCCTGCACGGTCAGGCGTACATGATCGTCCTCGTCCAGATCGGTCCTCAAGAGCAACCGCCTCGGGCGATCGTCAACACCGCTCATCGCATCCGCAGCATTACGCAGCAGGTTCATAATGACCTGCTGAAGCTGGATACGGTCTCCGCCAACAAACGGAAGCCCGACGGCAAATTCGGTGCGTAGAACCATCCGGCTTCTCTGAAGATCACTCCACAACAGATCGATCACCTCTCGTGCAGCCTCGTTGAGATCGACCGGCTCGATCGCCGCGGTTCTCTTGCTGAAGAGTGCGCGCAGCCGCGTGATCACGTCGGCTGCACGGTTGCCGTCGCGGATGGTGCGCCGCGCGGTCTCCCGCGCGCCGTCCATGTTCGGTGGATCGGCGGCCAGCATACGAAGGCAGGTGCCGGCATTGGTTATGATGCCCGACAGCGGCTGGTTGACTTCATGGGCAATCGACGCTGTCAACGCTCCGAGGCTAGTGATCCTGGTGACATGTGCGAGTTCCGAGCGGGCCTCAGTGAGTGCCTCGTCCGCGAGCCGACGCTCCGTGACGTCCTGGACCGCAGCTAAACACTCCAATCGGCCATCCTGGTGACGGACCACACGACCGAAGGTGCGCAGGTACTTCACCCTGTCATCTGGCATCCGCAGCCGGATCTCGTAACCCGGATAGCCGTGGCCAGCGCGAACCCGATCCAATTGCGCCGACAGCGAGGGCATGTCGTCCGGGTGGACTCGCGCACGAAACTGCTCGAGCGTTACAACGCCATTCGGGTCAAACTCGAAGATACGACAGAGTTCTTCCGAAAACGCGATCTCGTCCGTGTCCACGCGCCAGGAGAAGCTACCGGTCGAACTGAGCTGTTGACCTTCGGCGAGCAGTGTTTCACTGCGCCTAAGCGCTGCCTCAGTACGCGCGCGTTCGATGGCGATGCTCGCGAGGTGCGTCGCATGCGCGATGAGACTCTGATGCTGAGGCGACGGGCCCGCAGGCTGGCGCTGATAGAGGCAAAGGGTGCCAAGGACCCGTCCATCCTTTGCGTAAATTGGCGTGCTCCAGACCGACCGCAGTCCGTGTTCCAGAACATGGATTCGAGCAAAGGAGTCGCGCCAGCGTGGGTCCGTATCCATGTCCTCCGCAACTACCTGCACCTTCTGACGAACTGCTATCGCGCAGGGCAATGCGTCGCCGCTAAGAGAGAGCCCAGCAATTGGGTCGGTGTAACTGGCAGGCAGCGAAGGCGCCACGCTATATTCGATGGTTGAGCCGCTCCAATCGATCGGGTGGACATCGCAATAGCAGCCTGGGCCAGCCCCCTCGACCATCTTGCAGAGCTCGCTGAGAACGTCGTGGAGCGGACTGCCGGACGCAATCATCTCCAGCAGATGCTTCTCGAGGGCGAGATTGGTTTCCGCGCGTTTGCGGTCGTCAATGTCGGTATTGACCCCATACCACTTAACGATCTTTCCGGACGCATCGCGCAACGGGTTGGTGCGAAACAGAAGCCATCTATACTCACCATCAAACCGGCGCAGCCGCGCCTCCGCTTCTCCTTGCTTTCCGGAAGCCATGATGGACTGCCACGTGGCAGTCAGCCCGCTCAGATCGTCGGGATAGACCGCGACGGTCCAGCCCCAACCCTGCGCCTGCTCGGCTGAGAGGCCGACATAGTCGAGATAGTGCTGGCTGAAGAATTCGGCTGAACCATCAGGACGAGCCGACCAAGCGAAAGCCGGAATGGTGTCGATGATTAGTTTGAAACTGCGCTCGCTCTGGCGAAGCGCTTGCTCGGCGCGCTTCCGGTCGTCAATGTCGATGCTTACTCCGTACCATTTGACGATATTCCCGGATTCGTCGCACAGTGGATTGGCACGAACTAGAAACCATCGATAAATGCCGTCGAAACGGCGGAGGCGTGCCTCAGCTTCCCCCGATTGTCCGGATGCTAAAATGGCCTCCCAAGCAGCAGTAAGTCCGTCTACGTCGTCTGGATGGACCGATGCTGTCAGGTCCCAGTAATCGGACAGCGCAGTTGTCGGTACCCAATCCCTTGATTGGCCGATCGAAAGGCCCGCATAATGAAGATAGTGCTGGTTGAAGAATTCGGTGGAACCATCTGGACGGGCAGACCATGCCAGAACGGGAATCGTGTTGATGATCTCGTTGAGATTGCGCTCGCGCGCCGCGAGGGCTTCTTCGGCGCGCTTGCGCTCGTCAATGTCAATGAGCAGGTTGTACCAGCGGACGATGCGCCCGTTCGTGTCCCGAAGTGGAGATCCGCGAGACTGAAACCAGCGGTAGACGCCATCGAAACGTCGAGCGCGGACTTCGTCCGTGAAGGGCTCACCCGACGCGATCGATCGAGTGAAGTACTCGACAGCACGCGGTAGATCCTCCGGGTGTGTCATATCGCTGGTTGCCCAGCGCTTCAACTCCTCAAGTGGCTTGCCAAAGAACTCGATGATCTGGCGGTTAACGTATTCGAGCTCACCATTTGGCGTAAAGGCCGCGATCATGCCCGGAATACTGTCCACGATCGATCGGGCATAACTTTCGCTTGCACTGAGCGCCTCCTCAGCCCGCTTGCGATCATCGATATCGACCAGCAAATGAAACCAACGGAGGATGTTGTCTTGCGGATCACGCAAAGGCAGGCCAAGGACGTTGTGCCAGCGATAGACGCCGTCAGCGCGGCGGTGGCGGCTCTCGACATTGTAGGCGCTGCCCTTTCGGTGCGCATCCAGCTGAGCAGCGATCGTCCGCTCCAGATCATCGGGATGGACGACGTCAGAGGCCTTCCAGCCTTTCAGTTCTTCGAATGTTTTGCCGAAGTAATCGAGGGTGAACTGATTGAGACCCTCGACCTCGCCCGACGGTGTGGTCACGGCGACCGGCATCGGAATGCTATCGACGATCAGCTGAAAATCGAGCTCCCGCCGCCGCAAGGTCTCCTCAGCTCGACGAAAATCCTCGACGTCTGTGCCCACTCCACACCATTTGATGATCTGTCCGCCGTCGTCGCGCATCGGGCTGCACTGGACGCGGAACCAATGGTACTGCCCATCGAAGCCCCGTACGCGCGCTTCCAAGTCGCCGGGCTCGCCAGTCGCCAGAATCGATCGCCAGCGTTCGAGTACCGTGGGCAAGTCGTCTGGATTTACCGCGGCCTGCCACTCCCAGCCATGGGCTTCATCAAGGCTGAGACCGGTGTAGTCGGACCAGCGTTGATTGGCGAAGTCGAAATGCCCGTCGGGCTGCGCAGTCCACACCATCGCCGGAAGCGCGTCGAAGACGCGGCCGAGATCGATCTCCATTGCCATCCTTTCGCGTGTGTCTGCGCGCATGAGCATGCGCCGGGCCAATCCAAAGGTCTATTGTGCCTTGGTGTCGGTTTTGGGCGGTAAATAGGTCTCGCCGTTCCACCAAGACAAAAGTATTGCCGATACCATCGTGCAATAGATTTGGCTGCTCTGACAGTCGACCTGTGTGGTACGAATCCCCGGACACGTGGACGTTGGCAAGGCCACTTTTTCTCGTCGCCGAGGATGTAGCAGCGGCTGTGACGTCATCGTTTGCGCGGCAGCATCAACCAGGAGGACCTCATGCTCAAGATATTCGGCGCGGTTGGATCGGGCTCAGTTCCGATCGAGGCCACGCTGACGCTGCTCGGAATTCCCTACGAGGTGATCGAGGCGGTCACTTGGGAGGACGAAGCGGCGCGCAAGCGGGTCGAGACGGTTAATCCGCTCGGCCAGGTCCCGGCGCTGGTGCTGCCGTCCGGCGAGATCATGACCGAAAGTGCTGCGATTTTGATTTATCTCGCCGATCTCTATCCACAGGCACGGCTGGCGCCAGGACTCAACGACCCCGCACGCGCGCAATATCTACGCTGGATGACCTATGTGTCGGCGGCGACCTACGCGTTTGCCTGGATCAAGGACGACGCGATGCGTATCGCCGCCAGCAAAGATGACGCGCCGCGCGTGATCGATCGCGTTCATGACCGGATCGCCGATTGCTGGCGCAAGATGGACGAGCAGATCACACCCAGCCACTATATCCTCGGCGACGAACTCTCTGTGCTGGATCTCTATGTGACGGTGATCTCGCGCTTCGGCCCTTGGCGCACGCGCTTTTACAAGAGCGCGCCTAAGATGGCCGAAATCGTCCGCCAGATCGATGCCGACCCGCGCCTCAAGGAGTTCTGGGCGAAGCGGTTTCCATTTTACGAGGGATGGGAGCAGTAAGCGCCACGTCACTCTCGAAATGAACTTGAGTTCGAAGGTATCTTTAGGACGCCACCGTAGGCCAAGCCTTGGGTGAATTGTCGTCGACAAAGAGCAATATAAGAGGCGCAGATGCCGAGTTCGACCCCTTCGTGCGCGAGAATAGGCACCAGCCGAGTGTTCTATTCTTCTTGGTGCCCCGTCTTCTTATCGGACCGGATCGCTAATCACGCAAACCAATCCAAAAGTATCGGCAATACCTTCGTGCAATAGATTTGCGCAGGCTGTCGCTTCATCTGTGTGTATCCCAATTGCATCGGCGGACGAGGCTGAAAGCCCTGCCCTGGAATGCGGCGCCCTCCAGCGAAATTGGGCAATATTCCAACAACGGAGTAGGACAATGAATTACACAAAGACTGACGAAGCTGTCAGGAAGCTTACCCCGGCGCAATATCGGGTAACGCAGGAGAGCGGCACCGAGCGCCCCTTCACAGGGGAATATCATGACAACAAGGAGCCGGGCATCTATGTCGACGTCGTTTCCGGCGAACCGTTGTTCGCTTCGGCCGACAAGTTTGATTCCGGCTCCGGCTGGCCAAGCTTCACGAAGCCGATTGTATCGGCAAATGTCAACGAACTGCGGGACGACTCGCATGGCATGATTCGCACCGAGGTTCGCTCGGTACATGGCGACAGTCATCTTGGCCATCTGTTTCCCGACGGCCCCGAAGACCGGGGCGGGCTACGCTATTGCATCAATTCCGCTGCGCTGCGTTTCATTCCGCGCGACGAAATGGAGGCCGCGGGCTACGCCGCGTACCTCGACCAAGTGGAGGACATCTAAATGACCGAGAAAGCTGTTCTGGCTGGTGGCTGCTTCTGGGGCATGCAGGACTTGATCCGCAAGCTGCCTGGCGTAATTGAGACCCGCGTCGGCTACACCGGCGGCAACGTGCTGTACGCGACCTATCGCAATCACGGCGATCATGCCGAGGGCATAGAGATCGTCTTCGATCCGGAGATGACCAGCTATCGCCGGATACTGGAGTACTTCTTCCAGATTCACGATCCCACCACGAAAAATCGGCAGGGCAACGACTTCGGCAGCTCCTACCGCTCGGCAATCTACTACGTCGACGATGAGCAGAAGCGCATAGCAGAGGACACCATCGCAGATGTGGACGCTTCGGGCCTGTGGCCGGGTAAAGTCGTCACCGAGGTCGAGCCGGTGGGAGACTTCTGGTACGCGGAACCGGAGCACCAGGATTACCTGGAGCGCTACCCCGGCGGCTACAGCTGCCATTACCCTCGCTCCGACTGGGTGCTGCCCCGCCGGGTCGCGGCCGAATAGGCGCCCAGCCCAGTTCCGGCTGGGAAGAACAGCGAGCCATGCACATTCCGTTATGCCCCGTCGGTGCGCCTGGCCTGACCGCCGCGAAACCCCGGGTATCGCGGCGACCGATGCGGCAGGAAGGGCAGTCCGCCAACAAGTTTGCCGCAGGCCGAGTTTCATTCCATGCCGATAAGCGCACCAGCCAAGTTCGGATGATCCAAGGAGAGACGAATTGAAGGCCGAGACGACCAACGCCGATGACTTCTCTGCTTTCCTCGACCGCCTTGGTAGGCTTCCCACTGGCTTCTCACGGGGCATCTACGAAGGGGCGCCGTATGGCGTCACTATCGACAGATCGGCCGGCTGGACGAAGTTGTTCGCCCGTGAACTCGGGGGCCGCGAAATCGTTAGCTTCAATCTCTATCGTACCGCGGAGGGTGAGGTCCACCTTCGACCGTGCGAAATGTCCTCGGCCAAGGTGATCGACTTCGTCCGCGGCTTCTCTGCAGACACTTCTTGATGGTCCCCGGCGACAGGCAAAGGAATCTAAGATGGCCCACCCGAGGTTTGGCGAGCAGGCGCCGGAGAGGGCCCGCGCAGTCTGGCCGGCATCTGTTCGAGGACTTTTCGGTTCGCAACGTTCACGTCTGCGGCTCAAGCACCTTTGTCGCAGAGACCGCTCCGCTCGGTGCTTCCTAGAACCTGGCGCGGTTCGGACCGAGCGGAACGGCTCCTGTGGTGAAGCCAGTGGCGAGTTTTGCCAGACTGGCATGGGGTGCACCCGACCAGGATCGCTCACCTGCCAAGCACTAGAAAAATATGTTCTCCGCGGAACAGGCCGCGCTGGCCATTGGGGGGAGTTGACCGACCATGACCTTCCGGGATTTCCGCCCCAGCCCGCGGCGCTTGCGGAGCACTTTCCCGGAAGTAGGTCGCAGAAAACCGCAGCGAGGGTGATCAACATATTTCTCCGGAAGCTTCCAGAACTGGAGCCGGGCGCGAATCCGGTGGTCGAATGAGCGAATTCCTCGTGAACATTTCAGGGTCTGGCCCTGCAGCCGCAAACATAGAGATTTGGGCGGGCATGGCTTTGCTCGGGGTGCTGGGATTTGTTCTCGGTTTCGCGCTCAACCATGGGTCAATCTGCACCGTCATCGCCACGAGGGAACTGGTTTCGGAGAAGAGGCCTGCGCGATTCATCGCGCTCGTCGAATGCGCCGTCTGGGCGACCCTCGTCTACACAATCCTCGAAACGTCGCCGATGATGCAGGAGGGTTGGTCGCCAATCGGCTACCTGGCTCCCGCAGCCTTTTTGTTCGGGCTCGGTACTTATGTGAACGGCGCTTGTGTGTTTGGGTCTGTCGGCCATTTTGGGAATGGCGAAATCGACTTCGGGTTCTCGTTTCTCGCCATCTTTGCGGTGTTCTATATAGAATCTCTGATCGGCCTGCTTCCGGATCAGCCGCCGATAAGCGCTTCCCCGCCGCTTGGGGCGGTGCTTCTCGCAGTTGCACTGTTGGCTATTCTGGCGCTGAGGCTCGGTGTGTCACTCAGATCCGAGTCCAACTTTCGGCGGTTGACGGTGTCGATGGGAGTGATCGGAATCACCTTTACGATCCTCGCGGTTTTTGCGCCTGGGTTCTCGATCACGGCATCAGTTGGATCGATCGTTTCGATACCCGTCGCGGGCAGCATGATTGCAGGGTGCATGTTCGGCGGCAGCCTTGTCTCCGCAAGACTCAGGAAGCGTCAATTCATACTGAAATGGCCGACAATCAACACCCTCGTCAGGAGAACGGTTGGAGGCGTCCTTATGGGATTGGGTGCGCTACTCATCCCCGGCGGGAACGATACACTGCTGATGATTGGTTTCCCAATGGGGGCATGGCAGGCGGTGCTCGCATACGCTTTATTCGTCGCAACGCTTGCCGCTCTCATCGCCAAATTCGGTTCGATGGCAAGGTCCTGGTCATGACGGTGACCCATGTTAGGACATCGCTTGCAAGGCCTCCACCCTCCCAGGGGGTAAGGCCGTGCCATCGCACTCTAGCGCCGTATGCCGCCAGCTTACTCAATGGCCAATCTCGGTGACCGATCCCGGCGCGGTTGTCGCTACCCGGGGGCGCTCCCGTGCAGATCACCCGCGGAATATCGGGGGATCAGCAATCCCAAAGTATTGACGATACCATTGTACTATCGAATCGGCGCGACTCCTCCTGCATTCTGTATTGCATCCCGATGGACTGAATACAGATTAGTCAGAGGAGAATTACTTTGGCGAACGACCGCGTTCGTGCGCACGCGCTTACCTGGCACCAGACTCGGACGGTTTAAGCCCATTGACTTCCGGAGGTCAGGCGCGCGACCCGGATCAGGATTCAGGCCAGTGCGGTCGTAGTGGGCTGCGCAATGAAAGTTTCGCTGATCAGCGCAGAAGTCCGTCACGCTCGAATTCGTCCCAGCCCTTCAGTTTCTGACGTGACACCTCGTCCCGAGTGCTGTCAGGTGCAGACGCGGCCTTACGGCCGCTCTTTTGCGCACGCTTCAGGGCGGCCTTTCCGGCTGCCCGCCGCCTATTCTCCGCAGCAGCTATCGCGTCTTCCTCGCGCCAGACCGTAACCAAGTCGCGATCGAGAACGTCCTCGATGTGGCGTGGATCAAACACGTGAAAAGTGATCTTCCTTGCGCGACCGCGAAGTTTCACCGTACGTGTGCCGGCGCTCTGCAAGCGGCCGTCCTTGAGCCACCGGTGCCGCTCTGCCGAAGAGATCGTCAGGACGTCCTCGACCTCGCGAGGAATTACGGGCAGACTTTCGATGCGTTCCAACGTTTTGGACACAATCGCCGACGCAGTCCGGAAATCGCCATAGGCGCCTACCGGCATGCGCAAGGTGAGCGCTCCGACCTCGATGTCGAGGAGCTTCTTCGCCGCCAAAGGCAGGTGGGCACGCACTTCGCGAAGGATCCCTTTGGCTCGGACCGATGACCCAAGCGTGGCGGCAGACGGGAGCGTCCACTCTTCGATCAACTTCGCAGCTGCATCCATTTTCCGGCGTACGGGCATGGGCCTTAGATAGGTCTCCCATCAAGTCGGCTTCAACAAGTGTGGAATCAGCTAGCGGGCGCTCCGGCACTGGCCTTCAAACCATGCCATCTTCCAGCGTTCTCGGCCTTCGTCCGATCACGCGTTCCACGTCCAGGGCGCGGGGTTCCCCAAGGATGTCCGTTTCAGGAGCGCGGCAACGCGGGCTTCAACGGCCGAGATCGGCGGATAGTGTTGAAGAAATCGGCGATGAAGCCGTGGATCCACTCGCACCGAAGCGTCTTGATTAAGGTCGACGCGACCTCCTCGCCCTAAGTGGCTCGGATGGGTGTCCCGAGGGTGCAGATCTTGGCCAATTTCCTGAGGTTCTGGGCGATGGCTGCAAAACTCATCGCGGGCACCACAGGGGCCGCGCAATCGCATTCGATCGAGCTTCAGGATGCGCTTGAGGTGCGCGAACAGCATCTCGACCTTCTTCCGTTGATAGCGTGAGGTTTGGTAGGCATCGGTCTTGGCGATATCGCGGGCCATGTCGCGCGCACCCTCATAGATCGAGCGCAGCACCTTGCGCGCCGGCTCCTTCGGGCAACAGCGGGGCTTCAGGGCACAGGCGTCGCAATCCAGCTTGCTGGCGCGATAGCGCATCATGCCGTTCTCGTCGACGAGAGGGTGCGGCACCCGATAGGTCTTCTGGCGCTGCCTGAGCGTCTTCCCGCCAGGACAGATGTATGTATCGGCCTTATGGTCGTAGGTGAAGTCATCGCGCGAGAAGGTGCCATCCTTGCGCCTGGACTTGTCGAAGACCGGGATATGCGGCTCGATCCCACGCTCATGCACCAACCAGTTCAGCATTTCGGCCGAGCCGTAGCCGGTGTCGGCAATCAGCCGCTCCGGCCAGAGGCCGAGCTCGTCGTGCGCCCGCTCGATCATGGTCTTGGCGGCCGTCACCTCGGCCTGGCGCACCGCGGTCGAGGGCTCCACGTCCACGATGATGGCGTGCTCCACGTCGATCAAATAGTTCGTGCAATAGGCATAGACGGCTGGGCCACCCCAAGCGGCAGTCCAGCGCGCGGCGGGATCAACAGGGGAGACGAACTTGGGCTCCACCGGCGTGGCGGCCCCGAAGGCGGCATCATCCAAGGTGGCGAGGTATTCGGCCACGGCCCGCTTGGTCTCAGGCTTGAGCTCCTCGGCCGTCTCGACCCCGCGCTGACGCTGCGCGTCGGCGACGATCATGCTGGCATCGACCGCAAAGCCTTCGCCGCCGACGAGGCCTTCTGCCATGCAGCGTCGGACGACGGTTTCGAACAGTTCGCGCAGCAGATCGGCATCGCGGAAGCGTCCGTGGCGGGTCTTGGAGAAGGTTGAGTGGTCCGGCACATCACCCTCGAGGCCAAGCCGGCAGAACCACCGATAGGCCAGGTTCAGATGTACCTCCTCGCACAGCCGGCGCTCCGAGCGGATGCCGAAGCAATAGCCGACGATCAGCATGCGGATCAGCAGCTCAGGGTCGATCGAGGGACGGCCGATCGGGCTGTAGCGCCAGATGCTGGCGGATGGCGGACAGATCGACGAAGCGGTCGATCGCTCTGAGCAGGTGGTCCGCCGGCACATGCCGCTGCAGGCTGAAGCCATAGAACAGCTCCTCCTGCATCACACTTTGCTCGCCCATCATCGACTCAATCTCCTCTTACAACGAAGATTGAATCAGTGCTTCAGGACCGCTGCAACCCGGACTTTTTCAACACTATCGGCGCAAAGCTGACGTTCAGTCTGTTACTGGCATCGGTCAGAGAAGGGCTTACCAAGGGGCTCAGTGCCATTCATCAGAAATCTAGGAGAGCAGCGAAGAGCCAGTTCACTCCTTCATCGCAAACATCGGGTTCCGATGGCTGTATTTATCATCTGCGTCGGCCCATGCGTTCCAATCGATCAGGATCGGAAGATCTTCATCATGTGCATCCCAAACTGTAATCTCCCAGGTTGGGTGCATTGATCGGCAATGCCGGGCGTGCACCTCAGCATCGTCCCTGCCGTCGACATTGAACTGCAGGCCGAGCGCGGCGTCGCTGATGATGTCCGTCCACCAGAAGCGGACGCGCGTTGGCGACCAGTTCATGAACAGGCTTGTTTCGGTGAGGCCGACAAGTCCGTTCTCACCGGGGCGACGCGCCAGAACGATCGCACCGTTGAACTTTGGTCGTTTTCGCTTCCACGATAATATATTCGTCATTTGATTTCCGTTCATCGACATTGCTCCGCTTTCGCGGGGCTCAGGCCCCGCGAAAGCTGATTTCCAGTTCGGTTTCGGATGCCGCCGCTCAATCAGCGGCCACCTTTCTATGTCAGGGTGCGGACTGCCCGCGCCCCGCAAGGATCGCCGCCAATTCCCGGCCTGCTATGCGGGACTGAGCGCCGTCGATGTAGTGCTTTTCGGTCATGGCGAATGACCGATGACCGAGGAGGTCTTTTGCTACCCGGATGTTCTCTGGATCGGCGATCGAGATCAATGTCGCTGCCGCGTTGCGGAAGCGATGCGGGCTGACCTCGAAGCCGAGACCGATCCGCGTCCACTTGATGACACGCCTCCTGATCATCTTGTCGGTCATCGGCCGTCCTTCGTAAGGCCAGAGGTTGCTGTGTTGCGCGGCTCCGGGGAACGCCAAACGGACCTGATCAAGATAGATATCCATGTAGCGGGACAGGCGATCCGACAGCTCGTATTCCTGTTCCGTCTTCGTCTTGGTGTTTTCTGCCGGCACCATCAGGCACCAACGCTGCCCGACTTTCATCATGTGGTCGCCTACCAGCAGGCGGGAGAACGCTCCCCTGCGAATGGGCGCTTCCACTAGGGTGGCGATCAGCAGACCGTCGCGATAGGCGACGGCGCAGCTCTTGGTGAGCCGCCCCAGCGCATTGGCCTTGATCAGGGCACGATCCATCAACCGCAAGCCGAGAGCATAGAGATCCGAGCTCAACACTTGGCGATGCTTGATCGGCACCGCCTTTGCGGCGATGCGCCTGGAGATGCGGTAGAGCCACTGCCAGTCGCGATCCGGACAGAACGCCCGGATCGTGTAGAACAGACGCCCAATGCAATGTGCGACGGTCGTGTCTCGGCAGTTCTCGCGCAGATACTCGACATAGTCCTCCACGCGGCTCTGCTCGACACGATCCCCCGGCGTGAGTTTGAGTGCATCCGGGAAGATGTGAGACAGGAAGCCCAGCCACCGGCCGTAGTCCGCCTTCCTGCCATATTTGGTGGCGGGGGCCAGAGATGACCCTGATCCCCAATCGAAGACATCGATGGCTTCGAACGCACGCTCGAACAGTTCCCTATCCTGCAAAGGCCAAGCGTCGAATGGCAGGCCGCTGTTGAGGTGACGTGTCATTCCGCGTCCTCCGAGTGGGCGCGGCGTGACCGGCTGGCATTGGGCCGGTTGGCACGGCTTTCGTCGAGAGCCTTTGCCAACAGAGCATTATGGTGACGTCCGGCACGGCGGGTATCCAATCCGGCATAGAAAGTGGCTGTCGTCTCCAACTTCTAGTGACCGAGCAGGTGCTGCACGACCACGTGCCCGCCTGGACTGGAGTCCAGGATGAACTTGGCGGCCAGATGCCGAAACGCGTGCGGATTCATGTGCATGCCGGTATACTGCTTGAAGTAACGCTGCACGAGGTAACGCACTGTCGCGAAGCCCTTCACGCTGCCATCACAATTAGCGAAGAGGTGCTTCGGCTTGTGGCCGATCACAGCAGGCGCAATCACGTCGCGATATTCGATCATGCGTGCCGCAAGCTGTTGCGGGAGGTCGAACTCAAGGATCTCGCCCGTCTTCGTCTCATCGGCCGACAACACCAATGTCGACGTTCCCCCGTCACGAAGGAACAGATGCTGTTCGAACGCCAAGGCCGTCAGGTTCTTTAGGCGAACTGGCACAAACATCAGGATCTCGATGCCGAGGGCAGCCTGGGCCTCCGCAAGGCGCCAACGGTTGCGCCGCTGGCTATTCTGTATGTCCTGCCACATACGTGCTGGCGCGGTCAAAAAGCGCCTCTTGAGGTCAGGGTCGTCGAATTGCATGACCAGAAGCTTGTTCTTGCGCGTCATCCCGAAAGTCGGTGCTGGTACCAACTTGGCCAGGCGCTTGAGTTCAGCGAGAGTCTCTTCGTCAACTTTTACCCAATCGCGTGCGAGCTGAACCAACAGCTGAGCCGAGAAGAAGTTCTCGTAGGACGGCTGTCCGTTGGTGACCTCGTGCCTCTTGCGAAGAATGCGCTTGAAGGCATCGACCGTAACCAGGTCAGCAATGCTTTGAAGGGAGGCGACGTCCACGCCCGTCTGCGCGAGTGTGCTCGCCGCCAAATGCACCCGCCGGAAATAGGTGTCGAGCGTGATCTGTTTCAGCGGCTTCGGGCGCGCATCGTCTGCGAAGACATCGTTGCCGTGCGCCCAAGCTGCATAGCTGTACCAGTCCTGCCAAAAGCTCTCCGGAAACTCGGTTGGCGGAACGCGGCTGCGACGCAGACGCGAAACAGGCACATCGACCTTCTGCAAGCCCATATCCGGAAACAAGTCGGCTATCTCGTTCCACGCCATGGCCATGCTGCGATGCACCTGGTATTGGTTCTGGCGCAGCGACGCCTTCCCCATATCGGCCATCACTCGCTGGATGACCCTGGAGTTCACCTCCTGCGGAGCAATCCCTGCACGATTGCAAAAGTTGGCCAGCCGGGAGAGGATGTTCCGCTGAGCAGGAAGCCGAACCCTGTTCCAAAACGCGGCCCATTCCGGTGCTTTGGGCCGCTTCGCATGGTGATCGAAAATGCCTGGAACAAGTTCGCTTTTTGCCACCGCGCTGAGCGTGAGGCTCTTTACGTTGGCAAATGTTTTAGGTCTGATCCCAAGCGCCGCCGGTTGCATCCGACCGTAGAGGTTCCTGAGGTCTTCAACGGTTGCCGGAATATCCTTGAGGCTCTGTCCCGCCCACTTTTCGAGGCTGCGTAGGGCGGACTCGAATTCCTGACGCTTTGACAGTGAAAGCTCAGGCCGAGACAGTATCGCAGTAAGCACCTGATCCATTTTCGGTGCCGGGGTAAAGATCATGTTCATCGTATTTGCTCCTAGTTCTTAAGGTTTGACGAAGCAACAGCCGGTTCCCGGCAGTTGCGGTTAGGAGCAGATTTCGGGAATACCTTCTTCTACGAAACATACATAGTCGTAAAAGAAGGTCTCTAGGCACGCCGGGTGATCTGGCGAGCGTGCTCAGGCCCGTTGCTGCCATCCGCTCCTGTCACCAAAATCCAAGCCAAGCCGATTCCAGGTAGCGCTGCTAGGGCTTTTCATTGGCGACCAGAGACAAATGGCAAAGTTTTTATCGAATTGCCATGCATCTTATTGCCGATACGCCTGGGCTGCCTATATGGATACATGTATGGGATCGAGCACAGTGTATAGAAATTCTTGACAAGATTTGAGATATAGATCGATGATTGGATCGACGGTTTGTACTGACTGCCTCGCAATCTGCGATGAGCTGCGGTCACTTGCGGTAAGCGCGGCAGAAGAGTTATTATATTGAAAAATTCGGCGATGAATCTTCAGGGTCCCCGGCACTGCGGCGGGATGCAGCGGCTGTCGCGGCTTACGGGCCGAGCCCGCGCGCTGGAAATCATCGCCTCGGGGGAGGATTACGACGCGGACATGGCCGAACGCTACGGCTGGATCAACCGCGCCGTCCCCGACGCAGAACTCGACGCCTTCGTCGACCGCTTTGCCCAGCGGATCGCCTTCTTTGACGCGGAGGCCCTGGTCGCGGTCAAGGCGATCCTCAACGAGGAGAACCCCCCGCCCACCGGCGAAAGCCTCAAGGCCTCGTACGCGCGCTACAGCCAGCTGCTTGCCCGCGATTCCGTGCAGCAGCGTTTCCAGCAGTTAGGGCAGGCGACGCCGGAAATGATCCTCGATCTGGAACTCAACCTGGGTGAGCGCATCGGCCCTCGGTAGCGGACCACAGAACCAACCAGCCCCATCTGGAAATAAATCCTCGGAAAGGGGCGCCCGCCTTTTTAGTGCCCGGTATGCGTTAGAGATCGCACTTAAGCGGGTGACGATCTCCCATTCTAACCGTCACTGGTCCGTCGAGTGTGGATTGGGCGTGCACGTCCTCTCCCATCAACGTTGTGCTCCCCCCGCGAGCTCGCCTAGTCGCAAGGTGAAAGGCGACGTCGGGTCCATGGCCCCATTCATGCCGACTTTGCCTTTGGTCGTGATGCGGACGGCATTCTGCCGGCAATTATTGCGTGATCTGCAATAGAGTTTTGTGCTGGCCCCAGTTCATCCCACGACAAGATAGCTGCATAAATCCCACGCTGGCGGTTGAGGGGGACCGTGGCGCAAAGCGGAGAACCCGATTGCGCCAGTAGAGCGACAGTCAACAACGTGGAGGAGCAGATGAAAAACCTATCGTTTAAGGCGATGCTGTTGGCGAGTCTCGCCGCAACAGCCGCAATGGGCGTCGTACAGTCAGCAAGCGCTGCCGACGAGAAATACGTCCTTATCCACCATTCCCCTGACAGCGAGACGTTCTGGAACACCGTCAAGAACGGCGCCAGCCTGGCAGCAGAGGAAGTTGGTGCAACCGTCACGTTCCGCAATCCGCCGTCCGGCGACTTGGCGGACATGGTGCGCATTATCCAGCAGACGACCGCCGAGAAGCCCGACGGGATCATCGTTACGATCCCCGATCTCGAAACAGTGGGCGGCGCAATCGCGGACGCGGTTGCGCAAGGTATCCCTGTAGTGACGATGAACACGGGCACGGCAGAGGAATCCAAAAAACTCGGTGCTCTGCTCCACGTCGGTCAGCCTGAATTTGAGGCCGGCAAGGGCGCCGGTGAACGAGCAAAAGCCGAAGGCATGAAGTCGTTCCTCTGCGTGAACAGCTTGTTCCCCAATGTGGCAGGGCAGCAGCGCTGTGAAGGCTTCGCGGAAGGTCTGGGCGTGCCTCTGGGCGAGCAGATGATCGACTCCGGCACCGACGCGGCGGAAATCGCCAACCGAGTAAAGGCTTACCTTTCGAGCCATCAGGATACGGGCGCCGTTTTGACCCTCGGCCCCATGACTGCGATTCCGACGATCAAAGCGCTGAAGGACAATGGGATGGCGGGCGACATCTACTTCGCGACCTTCGATCTTAACCCCGACATTTCGCAGGCGATCAAAGATGGCGTCATCCACTTCGCCATCGACCAGCAGCCTTTCCTGCAGGGCTACCTGCCGGTCATCACGCTGACCAATGATCTCCGCTATGGCGTGCTGCAGGCCAATTCGGTGCTTTCGGGACCGGGGTTCGTCACTAAGGACAACCTTGCTCTCGTCGAGTCGCTGGCCGGCAAGTACCGGTAAACGCCTCGCCTCCCCGGGGGGCGGAAGCGACCTGCGCTTCCGCCCTTCCCTTCTTACAGATCCCTTTTGCGGGCAAGATCAGATGACGTCCACAACTAGCACCGACGAGCGCCTCAAGCGGAACTCACTCCTGCGTCGAGCGCTCGTTCGCCCGGAGCTTGGAGCAATTGGCGGCACGGCAGCCGTGTTCGCTTTCTTCCTCATTCTCGCCGGCAGCACCCAGATGTTCGCCCTGGATGGTGTCATTAACTGGAGCACCGTTTCGGCGCAGTTCATCGTGCTGGCCGTGGGCGTGTCGCTGCTGATGATCGCAGGCGAGTTCGATCTGTCGCTCGGGTCCATGGTGGGCTTTTCCGGCATGGTCTTCGGATTGCTGGTCATCCACGTCGGCATTCCGGTCTGGGTAGCGATCCTGCTGACCTTTGTGGTCTGTGCCTTGATTGGCACCATCAACGGCGTCCTCGTCATTCGCACGGGTCTTCCGTCTTTTGTCGTGACGCTGGCCTTCATGTTCATCCTTCGCGGCGCGACGATCTGGAGTGCGATCACCTTCAACAAACAGCCGGTCGTATCGGGTATCGGTGATGCGGCAGCGGGCGACCCCATCGCCTGGCTCTTCGGAGGTAAAGCGTTCACAGGCCTGTTCACATGGCTGGGTCAGCAAGGCATCATCGAAACCTACACCCGAGGTACGCGGGCAGGGCAACCGATCGTCGATGGCATTCCCATGCTGATACTGTGGGCCATCGGCCTGGTGATCGTCGGGCAGTGGGTTCTGACCCGTACCAAGTTCGGCAACTGGATTTACGCTGCCGGCGGTGACCCACAGGCTGCCCGCAACGTCGGCGTTCCCGTGGCTCGAGTGAAGGTACTGATGTTTATCGTTGCCGCAATATGCGCAGCACTCCTCGGCATCTCCCAAGCGATCGAGTTCGGGTCGGCTGCGTCCGATCGCGGTATTATGAAGGAATTCGAGGCGATTATTTGTGTCGTCATCGGCGGTGCATTGCTGACCGGTGGCTACGGGTCTGTGTTGGGCGCCGCTCTGGGTGCCGTTATTTTCGGTGTGGTCCAGCAGGGTCTGTTCTTCACCAACGTCGAGAGCTCACTCTTCCGAGTGTTCCTTGGCACAATCCTCCTCGGCGCAGTTGTGGCCAACACGTACATCCGCCGCTCAATCACTGGAGAGAGGTGATGACCACGCCTATCCTGGAAATGATCGACATCCAGAAGCACTTTGGCCGCATCATCGCCCTGTCCGGCGTGTCGTTCAGCGTCATGCCAGGTGAATGTCACTGCCTGCTCGGTGACAACGGCGCCGGTAAGTCGACGTTCATCAAGACGATGTCGGGAGCCCATACCCCGACTGGTGGCGAGATGAGGGTAGCAGGCGACACCGTTCATTTCACAAGCCCTCGCGAGGCGCTCGCTGCCGGGATCGCCACCGTCTATCAGGACCTTGCGATGATCCCGCTGATGAGCGTCAGCCGGAATTTCTGGCTCGGCCGCGAGCCAGAAGCCGGCTTCGGCCCCTTACGCTGGCTGGATTTCAAGAAGGCCGATGCCATCACACTCGAGCAGATGAAGCAAATGGGTATCAATTTGCGAGAGCCGGGTCAGGCGGTGGGCACTCTGTCGGGAGGCGAGCGACAGACCGTCGCGATCGCGCGTGCCGTCTATTTCGGCGCCAAGGTGCTCATTCTCGATGAGCCGACCTCGGCGCTTGGCGTGCGCCAGACCGCCAATGTGCTGACGACAATCGACCGGGTACGCAAGAAGGGCATCGGCGTCGTGTTCATCACCCACAATGTCCGGCACGCGATGGCGGTCGGAGACCGGTTTACCGTTCTCAACCGCGGCAAGACGCTTGGCACGGCCGATCGTGGGCATATCTCATCAGAAGAACTGCAAAGTTTGATGGCCGGTGGGCAGGAACTCGCCCAGCTCGAAGCGTCGCTCGGAAAAACGATCTAGAGATCGCGTCGGAGGGCGGCCCGAATTGGGAGCCCGTCCGAGAGGAGGTCGAATTGTCAAAGTACCTTAATGAACAGAACTCGGTCGAAACGGTCCTCGCGAGGATGGGCGATGGAACGAATGCTCGTCTTCGTACCGTTATGGAATCGCTGATCAATCACCTCCATGGGTTCATTCGCGATGTCGAACTTACCGAGGCAGAGTGGGAGATTGCAATCGCGTTTCTGACCCGTACCGGGCAGATGTGCAGCGACACGCGGCAGGAATTTATCCTGCTTTCGGACGTGCTCGGTGTTTCGATGCTGGTGGACGCGATCAACCATCGGCGTCCCACCGGTGCCACTGAGAACACGGTGTTTGGACCATTCCACGTCGACGGGTCGCCCGAACGGCAGATGGGTGACAACATCAACCTCGATGGCAAAGGTGAGCTTTGTCTTTACGAGGGCCGCGTCCTCGACCTTGACGGCAATCCAATCGACAACGCCTATGTCGACGTCTGGTCAGACAACGACGAAGGCTTCTACGACGTTCAGCAGCCTGACATACAGCCGCCGTTCAACAACCGTGGCATCTTCAGAACTGGCGTTGACGGTCGATACAGCTTTGTCGGGATCAAGCCGACTTCATACCCCATTCCAAACGACGGACCCGTGGGGCAAATGCTCGAACAGCTCGAACGTCATCCTTTCCGCCCTGCGCACGTGCATTTCCTGGTTGGCGCGAACGGCTACGATCGCCTCTGCACACACATCTTCGTCGCGGGAGACCCGTATCTGGAGTCGGATTCCGTGTTTGGGGTGAAGGACACGTTGATTGTCGCCTTCGAGCCGCTCATCGACGCGACGACCAAGTGGAAAGCTAAGTTCGACTTCGTCCTGAAGCGACTGTAGAACCCTCGCTCGCGGTTTAGTTCAAAAGGCTGACAGTCGCGCGGCGGCGTCGGCGACCGCAGGCCTGGCAGCTAAACGCCCAGCTCGACTAATATCTTCATTTTAGTCCCGCTCGGATCCATCAGCGGCTTGAATCCCTTCTCGACGATGTCGTCCAAGGCGATCGTGTCATCGATTAGGCGTTCAACTGGCAAACGGCCGCTCTCGATCATTGCGTAAACACGCGGCCATAGTGTTGTCGGGTAGCAGAGCGACCCCTGCAATCGAATATCGCGCGTGATCAGGTCGAAAGGTGAGAACTCAACCTTGGCGTTGGTGAGGCCGACAAGCACCACCGTTGCCTGCGAGCGCACCGACTTGATGCAGTCGGCAATAGCTCGCGGGTTGCCCGCGCACTCGATAGCTGAATCGCACCCGAGGCGCTCGAATGTGTGCTCTCGAATGAAGTCTGCAAGCGGCGTCTTGGTAGGGTCGATCGTGATGACCGGAATGCCCAACGACTCTATGCGCTTGCGGCGGGCCGCATTGGGTTCGCTGAGGAAGATCTTGCCGGCGCCGGCAGCGTGGGAGGCCATGACCGTAAGCGCCCCGATTGGGCCGCCACCAGTGATCAGGATCGAGCCGCCCGGCTCAAGCCCGCTGCGGTCGACTGCTGTCACCGCGACAGCCGCCGGCTCCACCATCGCTCCCTGTTCGAAAGTCAGGGTGTCAGGCATTTTGACGGTCGCGGATGCCTTCATGACCGCGAAATCCGCGAACCCTCCCCAATTCCATGTCAGGCCAGTCGCGGCCCCGCGGGTGCCAAGGAAATGCAGGCCGCGAACGCCGAAGTAACCATCGGCCGGGCCCATGTGCGGCTGGATCGCCACGCGGTCTCCGAGCTTCAGGTGGGACACGTCGCTCCCAACGGCCGCGATTTCACCGCTGAACTCGTGGCCGAGAATTTGCGGAATTGAGGCCCCCGAGAAAGGGTTGGGCTGAGCAGATATGAAGTGGGGTCCGTCGGCAAACTCGTGCAGATCGGTGCCGCAAATGCCGCACAACCTGTTGCGGACAAGAACTTCGTCCGGCTGCAGGTCGATCGGATCCGGAAGTTCCTCAACTCGGACGTCGCCTTTGGCGTAGAAGCGGGCAGCTCTCACTTTGGAACTCCTTTGGAAAGTGGCGGCGCTTGTAGCGCCAGAAAAATCAGATGTAGTGTCAGGGCGAGCAGGGGGCCTGAAGCGCCTGCAATCACAGCGCCAAGCCAACCAAAGCTCTCAATCGCCCAAACGCCGACGCTGGCGCCAGCCGCCCCACCGACGAAAAAGGCTGCCATAAAGAGGCCGTTGAGGCGAGCCCGTTCGTTAGGGTGAGCGGAAAAGAGCTCACGCTGGCTCATCACCAGAGACACGGGGACGGCGCCGTCGAGCAGGAGGGCACCAACGAGCAGGGCCACCAGCCCAACCACGCCACCCGATCCGCCCCAGCCGGCAACGATCCAGGATAGGACGCCGGCGCTGAGGGAGAGCGTCGTCCCCAAGGTGATTGCTCCGCGGTCAGCTACCCTCCCAGCCAGAGGTGACATGATCGCGCCTGCGGCTCCCGCCAGCGCCACGAGTGCGATCTGAACTTGGTCGAGGCTGTAGGGCGGCCTGCTCAGAAGCAGGGGCAGGGCCGTCCAGAAAAGGGTGTACGAATAGAACATCAAGAATTGGTAGGCGGCCCGACGCTGAAGCAGTTGGTTGCTCAAAGCGAGCGAACCCATGGACTTCAGCATCGCTCCGTAACGAAGCTTGCCCTCGGGCTGTCGCGCCGGCATCCGAGCGAGGATCAGCCCAGCGGCGCCGAGGCAGATGGCGGCAGAGACAATGAAGACCGGCCGCCAGCCGAAAGGACCGGTGATCAGGCTCGACACTGGCCGAGACAACATGATGCCAGTCAGGATGCCGGCCATCACCCGCCCAACCATCAACCCTTGGCGCTTCGGATCGGAAAGCGCGGCCGCATAGGGAAGCAGGATCTGGACTGACACTGACCCGACGCCGATACCGAAGCACGCGAGTAGGAAGAGCGTCGGCGAGGTTGTCAGTGCCATTGTGATCGAGGCGGCGAAGCCGACGACGAGCACTGCCAAAGCCAGGCGTCGGTTCTCGAGCGCGTCAGCGAGCGGCACCAAAAGGAGGAGGCCAAGACAATAGCCCAGCTGGGCAAGCGTTACGATGATACCAGCACCTTCGGGTGCGAACCCAAGCGTGCCGGCAATTTCCCCGACGATGGGCTGTGCGAAATAGAGGTTCGCGACGATAGCGCCGCAGACGCAGGCGACGGCGAACTCGAAGCCAGCCGGCAACCGATCCTTGGCGATGGAGACATTCACGTCAGATGATGGATCGGATCGAGCCACCGTCGACGCCCCAGACCGAGGACGTAACGAACGAGGCCAGATCAGAGGCGAGGAACAGGATCACGTTCGCGACTTCGTCCGGCGTCCCGAGCCGCTGCAGCGGGAGCTGCCGAAGTTTCATTTCGTGCTCGACGGCCGCCTGCGGCTCCATCTTGTGGTACTTGCCCATCGTCTCGGCGAAGCCCCCGGGTTTCTCCCAAAAAGGCGACCATATGGGGCCAGGAGCAACAGCGTTGACGCGGATCTTGGGAGCCTCGGCTCGGGCCAATGCCTTGGTGAGGGCGAGGATTGCGGCCTTCGATACCGAGTAGTCGACCGGCACGGGTTCTGGCTGTCGCGCCAGATCCGACGCATTGTTGACGATGACGCCGCCATTGGCCCGCAGGATTGGAAGCGCTTTGCGGATCGCTCGTACATAACTCATGAAGTTGAGCGAAAGCGTTTCATCCCACGCAGCGTCATCGACGTCGTCGAAGCTGCGGATTGCGCCGGAACCAACGTTGTTGACGAGCACGTCAACGCGGTTCCCGAAGGCCTTCAGAAGCTCGTCCATGCCGCGGGACACTCCAGCCGCTTCCGAGAGATCGGCGCTTGCGGAGTGAACCGTGACACCATGGTGACTGGCGACGGCCGCGACTTCTGCCAATCCTTTCTCGTCGATATCCAACAGTCCGAGGTCGGCGCCTTCCTTGGCGAAACCCAAGGCCGTGGCGCGGCCGATGCCATTGGCGGCGCCGGTGATGATTACGACCTTTCCCTTGAGACCAGTGTCCATATTGCTTCCTCCCAACGATCGTGAGTTTAGACGGACGCCCCTTCGGCGCCGGTTCGGAAATCGAAACCAGCAGTCAATCCACCATCGGCGATGACGTCTGCGCCAAGGAGTGCCGTTGCCCCATCTGACAAGAGGAACAACGCTGCTTGCGCGACCTCACTTGCCTCGAGGATGCGGCCTTGCGGCTGTCGATTTGCCCGGGTTGCCAGGAACCTGGAGCTGTCGGTGGCGCTCTCGACGTGTCGCTTGAAGAGGCCAGCCATCATGGGACCGGGACTCAAAACGTTGATCCGGATGCCTCGTCGTGCGTGGTCGAGTGCTGCGGTTCGAGCCAGCTGACGCACGGCTGCTTTCGATGCGTTGTAGATGGCCAGCTGCTGCTCGGCCAAGGTGGCGTTGACTGACGCAACCGCAACGATGGCGCCACCGCCGTTCGCCTCCATCCGAGGGATGATTATCGCCATCCCCAAGGCGGTGCCGGTCACGTTCACCGACATGGTGCGCTCGATGCGCTGGGGTGTCGCTTCAGGTACAGTGCCCACGTCAAGGATTGCGGCGCAGGTCACGAGCCCTAGCGTTGCGGACGCTTGGGCATCGAGGAGATCGACCACACTGTTCCAGGTACTTGTATCAGCGATCGAGCCGGTGACCTGTTGGTACCGGGTATCGGATTCGAGCGCAGATGGCGCCATGTCGACGCCGACCACCCTACAGTTGCTCTGCAGCAGTTGCCTGGCCACTTCGAGCCCGAGACCTGACGCTGTCCCAGTCACAACGACGATGTCGGGCAGCCGCAATTCAAGCGAACCCATTCGATCACCTATTCAACCAGAGGGGGGAGGCCGGCGTAGGCCCGATAGAGGAGTCGCCCGATCCGATCTTCATCGAGCTGCCGCGGGTTCCAGTAGGGATTGGACAGAGCCAATGCGCGGGCCTTACCAAGACCCTCTTCCGGCATGCCGATGTCCTTGAGGGCGCGCGCGGCTCCTACCTGGCCGGCGAGTTCGTAGAGCGCTAAGCTAGGGTCGTCGGTTTTCAGAACGCGCTTCAGGCGATCGAAGGCATCCGGGACTGCCGGCGCGTTGTAGGCGAGGGCATGAGGCAGCATGATGGTGTGCGTCTCTGCATGCGGGAGGTCGAACGTCCCGCCGAGCGTATGGCAAAGCTTGTGGTGCAGGGACATGCCCACGGCCCCCAGGCACGTTCCCGCCAGCCAAGCACCGTACAGGGCCAGGGACCGTGCTTCCTTGTCCCGCTGATCAAGCCTGATCGTGGGCAAGGCCTTGGCCAATGCACCGATGGCTTCGCCCGCCATCAGGTCGATAATCGGATTCCGGTCCTGAGCGTAGAGCGCCTCAACCGCGTGTGCGATAGCGTTGATGCCGCTGGTTCCTGAGAGGGCGATCGGTAGGGAAAGCGTCAGGTCGACATCGTAGATCACCACTTCAGGCAGGACCTTCGGCGAAGTGATCGTCTTCTTCTGACCGTTCGCCGTTTCACCGAGGATGGGCGTCATCTCAGAGCCGGCATAGGTGGTCGGGATGGCGATCTGCGGCAGATCGGTGCGCAGGGCCAAAGCTTTGCTCAGGCCGGTCGTCGAACCACCGCCAATGGCGATTAGCCCGTCGACATCCTTTTCATGAATGTCTCGCATCGCTTGTTCGGTGACATTCACCGGGGTGTGCATCGCGGCGCCCGAGAACACCCCAACTGACTTCGCCGCGAGCCGGGAGGCCACCGTCAGCGCAAAGTCTTCCTGCTGGGGTGTCGAGAGGACCAGAACCCGCTGTAGCCCCAGGCGGTCGACTTCTTCTCCGACCTTTCCAACCGATCCCGCGCCAAAGACCACTCGCGACGCATTGGCGCTGTAGACGAAACTCTCGGGCAGCCTTGCCATTTTGCTCACTCCCGATTGTCAACGCGCAGGTTGAACTGCTTGATGCTGATCTCGGCCCATACGCCCGACCGGTTGAAGGGGTCGGCAGCGTTGAATGCTTCAACCTCAGCCACACTGGAGGCCTCAAAGACGAACAGCGACCCAATCATTGTGGCGCCGTCGGCCGCCAGCAGCGGTCCGGAGATTACGGTCCTCATCTTTCCCGCGGCCAGATAGGCCTTATGCTCATCGTAGTGAGCAAGACGAATATCGATCGCGTCTGGATGATCGATGCAGTGGACGGCAACCTTCATGGCGAGGGTTCCTCCGTTGAAACGTAGTCTACCTGGTACCGCGCAATACGGACACCTTGGAGTTCGTCACGTATCTTCAGGTGGGCGGGATGGGTGGCATATGCCTCTAGAGCTTCAGCGCTTTCGAATTCTGAGTAGAGCACCACGTCGCAGGCGTAATCGACGCCACTGAAGTCCACGCCTACTTCGATGTGCAGAAGGCCCGGGATCGCTCCGAGCAATGCCTCAAAGCGCGATTTGACCGCTTCTACCGCAGCGGCTTTCTGGCCGTCGGCAGTTGGAAGGAGATTCCACATTACGACATGCTTTACCCGCTCCCTCTGCCCCTTCTGTGTCGCCACCTGATCCATCCGTTCCCTCTCAAGCCAAGTGACCGTGCGAGTTTGACGGAAGTGATTGCATTTGCCCGGGATGCGATGAAGACTGGCTTTCTCAAAACACCTTTCCGCCGGATGCAAAAAGTGGATCGCTGGACCGAGCTACAGGTGTTCCTCAAGATCGTTGAGGAACAGAGCATGACAAAGGCGGCGGATGCCCTTGACCTCTCGGTTTCCGGAGTCAGCCGCCACCTTGTGAATCTGGAGACGAGGCTCGGTGCCCGGCTGGTTCAACGATCCACTCGCCGGCTCAGCACGACCACCGAAGGCCAGCAGCTCTACCTGGACGCCCGAGACATCCTGGCGAACTGGGAAGAGGCCGAGGCAAACGTAACGGCCCGCGCTCATGCACCAACCGGCAGGCTGAGGGTGGGGGCCTCTCTGTCATTTTCGTTGCTGCATCTGATGCCAGTGGTTCAGCAGTTTAGGCAGCGCTATCCGAGTGTGTTAATCGAAGTGGTGGCATCCAACCGCTACTACGACATCATCGAAAACGGTCTCGATCTTGCGATCCGCACGCGTCGCGTGGAGGCCGATAGCTCCATCACTATTCGAAAGCTGGCCGAGACGCGCCGGCTATTGGCGGCATCACAGGAGTACCTCGATCGCCGCGGCGTCCCGAAGCATCCCAGCGACCTCAAGGACCACGACCTTATCCTCTACACTCTGGCCGACAACTGGAATCACCTGAACTTCCGCAAGGGCGAGGAGGCTGTAGCCGTCGAGGTCGATGGCATCATCAATGCCAATGACGGCCAGCTCATTTGCGCGGCCGCTCGCGACGGTCTTGGGATCCTGGCCCAACCAACGTACATCATCCAGAAAGATCTCGAAGCCGGGCGCCTTGTCCGTGTCCTCGATGATTGGGATCTCCCCAGGCTGACAATGAACATCGCCTATCCGAGCAAATCCTTCATGCCCGCCCGGACCCGGTTGTTCCTCGACTTTCTCGTCGAGCAGTTCCGCGCAAACAACTACGAGGAACTGTGGACTCGGTAAGCCGATTTTTGCGCGCCACGCAACACAGTTTCCCCAGCGACCGGGTTTATTCTCGCTCGGCAGAACGTTAGCCAAACCGGGTGCCGCGCCGCTCGCGGAGGCACGATATGCATTCCCGCAAGGACATCGTGATGGCTGCAGACGTTGAACTCCTGATTTCCTACTTCGCCCTCTCTGGTGACGTCTTCCCTCTTGGCCCGACGGAAATCAGTCCCTTCCCGTTCAAGGACCGTGTCGAGGCCGCTGCCCGCGCCGGATTCAAGGGCTTCGGCCTCCATTCGGAGGATGTAGTTCATGTCAGGGATCAGATCGGCTACCGGGAAATGCGCCGGATCGTGGAGGCGAACGCCATCAAGTACCTCGAGATCGAGTTCCTGACCAATTGGTTCCGCCGCGACGAGAAGCGTCAGGAGTCCGACAAGGTCCGCAAGCTTATGCTCGAGGTCGCAGCGGAATTGGGACTAAAGGATATCAAGGTCGGGCCTGGCTTCGAGGATGATGCAGCCGACGTGCAGCTGATGGCGGATGAACTGGGCAAGTTATGCGACGAGGCTGCGCCCTACGGCACCGACATCGTGTTGGAAATCATGCCTTGGTCAAATGTGCGTACCATCGAAACCGGCTTGGCGATCGTCTCCGGTGCAAATCGCAAGAACGGTGGCCTGCTCATTGACATATGGCACATGGCCCGAGGCAACATTCCCTATAGCGAAATTCGCATGATACCCGCTCGGTTCATCAAGGCCGTGGAAATTGACGACGCGCTGAAGGTGGCGCCGGTACCAGACATTTGGGAAGACACGATCGCTTATCGCGAGCTTTGCGGGGAAGGGGAACTCGATGTCCCGGCGTTTCTACGCGAGGTACAGGCAGCCGGCTACAGCGGTGTCTACGGGACCGAAATTCTTTCGGCCAAACACCGCGTGCTCGGATTGGACGAGATGGCTCAGCGGATTTTCAAGTCCTCCATGGCTCAGTTTGTCGATCTCTGATCGGACTAACGGCAGCGCGAGCTTTTTGGAGGGGTGATCAACGAGGATCGCCCTTTCTTCTTTCTCCACAAACGAAGGTCAACGGCCATGGGCTACGCTATTGGTGAAGATGCCGTGCTCGGCATCGCTTGCCTGGGAATTACGCACCCCCACACATCTGGCAGAGTAAAGGCGTTTCAGAGAATGTCGGGGGTGCGCCTGCTGGGTGCCCATGACGAAAGTCCGCTTCTGAAGCCGTTTGTCGATGCGCTTGGGTTGGAGCCCCGAAGCAGGGACGAGATCCTGGCGGATCCCGATGTCCATGCGGTGCTTGTGCATCCCAAAAGCCACGCTATGGCGGATTTTGCCATCGAGGCGCTTGAAGCGGGCAAAGCCGTGCTTTGTGAAAAGCCGGCCGGCCGAGGGTCGGCCGACACCGCGCGTATTGCCGCCGCAGTCGACCAGACGGACGGCCTGTTTCAGGTTGGGTACTGTTGGCGTTTCGCGCCTTCCATCGGCAAGATGCAGGAGGTTCTGGCAAGCGGGCGACTTGGGAAAGTTCTCCAGGTCAGGGCCCATGCCGGCTGCTCTCATAATGAGGCAGCCACCGCCCACATGAATCAGGCTGGGGACATAGGTGGGGCGATGTTCGTAATCGCCTGCCACCTCATCGATCGCATCCTGCTTCACTTCGGCATGCCCGATACACTCAACGCTAGAATTACCAAGTTTCCGATGGTGTTCGGCGCCGAGTCCCGGGAAGACGCCGGTGGCGCGATCCTCAACTACCCCGATAAGTTGGTCACCGTCGACTTCATGTCATGGGATCCGCTGTCGTGGACGGAGAGTTGGGACCTGTCGGCATACGGGACCGAGGGAATAATGCACTCGTGCCCTCTGCCGGCGTCGTACAAGATCTACGACAGTGGGAAGAACGGTCATCAGCAAGGATGGACGGAGTGGCGTGAGACAAGCTTCCCGGAAATCTGGGCGACCAAAAAGACGGTCTATTCTCCCGACATAGCCGAGATCGGTAACCCCATCTATTTCGATCGCGAAGCAGCGGCGTTCGCTGCCTCACTGCGGTCGGGCTCGCCGTCGGTCGTGCCGGCAACGCAGGCCCACAACGTCAATCGGCTTCTCGAAGGCATGTTCAGGTCGTCCGAACTAGCGGGTGCTGAAGTTTCGGTCGCGTCGTAGGCTCACCTTTCGCTTTCCAGCCCGGCGGCCTCCAGGTCGTGAGTCTATTTTTGCAGCAGCCGCAACATTGTTTCCAAGTTCGCACGCTTTCGCGTGCCAGTGCGCCCAGTTATGCAACGTCGCTTTGAGTTGCGGCCTTCGCCGTGAAGGATGGTTTTATGGATAAGACGGTTCCCGATCTCGCCACAGCAGTAGCCGGGATCGAAGACGGGATGACGCTGATGATTGGTGGATTTGGCGGCTCAGGTGCCCCGATCGAACTCGTCCATGCTCTGATCGATCGATTCCGCGCCACGGGGTCCCCCGAAGGACTCATCGTGATCAACAACAATGCCGGCAATGGGCGGATCGGCATCGCGGCGATGATCGACGCTGGAATGGTCGCGAAGATGGTTTGCTCGTTTCCGCGCTCGGCCGATCCGCGCGCCTTCACCGAGAAGTATCGTGTTGGCCAGATCAGGCTCGAACTCGTGCCGCAGGGAACGTTGGCCGAGCGTATCCGTGCCGGCGGCGCGGGCATTCCGGCCTTCTACACGCCGACCAGCTTCGGCACCGATTTGGCGGAGGGGAAGCCGGTCGCCGAGTTTGATGGTCGCATGTACGTGCAGGAACGTTGGCTCAAGTCGGACGCAGCCCTGATCAAGGCCGAACTGGCCGACACCATGGGTAATCTCACCTATCGCAAGGCGGCGCGTAACTTTTCGCCGCTAATGGCCGCCGCCGCCAGGCTGACCGTCGTGCAGGCATCAAAGATCGTCCGGCCTGGTGGGATCGATCCGGAGCAGATCGTCACCCCGGGCATTTTCGTCAACCGCATCGTGGAAGTCGCGGATGCCCAACAGGAAGAGGCCCTTATGCGGGCAGGAGTGGCCTACGGATGACCGAGAAACTCACCAACGCACAGATCGCTTGGCGGGCCGCTCAGGACATTGCCGACGGTGCTTATGTGAACTTGGGCATCGGATTCCCCGAGATGGTGGCCAAGTTCCAGCCGCCCGGCCGACAAGCGGTCTTTCACACAGAGAACGGCGTGCTCAATTTCGGTGAAAGTCCCCCGGAAGGCGAGGAAGACTGGGACCTGATCAACGCCGGCAAGAAGGCAATCACGCTCAAGCCCGGCGCATCCTTCTTCCACCATGCCGATAGCTTCGCCATGGTCCGGGGCGGCCATCTCGACGTGGCCATCCTGGGTGCCTACGAAGTTGCGGAGAATGGCGACCTCGCCAATTGGTCGACGGGCCCGAAGGGCGTGCCGGCAGTGGGTGGCGCGATGGACCTGGTGCATGGTGCCAAGCGCGTTGCTGTGATCACCGACCACGTGACGAAGGACGGACGCCCCAAGTTGGTCAGGCGCTGCAGTCTGCCGCTGACCGGCGTCGGCTGCGTGACACGCGTTTATACCAGCCTTGCCGTTGTTGACATCGAGAGCCAGCGCTTCGTGCTGCGCGAGAAGCTTCCCAAGCTCAGCCTCGATGCTCTGCAAGCAGTAACGGGTGCCGAGCTTCTCGTCGACGGCACGGTCGGCGACCTGATTGTTCCGGAGGTTTAGTAATGAGAGAAGCCTTCATCTGCGCTTACAAGCGCACGCCCATCGGCCGCCTCGGCGGCGTCTTGTCCTCGGTTCGAGCGGACGACCTGGGTGCAGTTCCCCTCCGGGCACTGGTCGCTGAGAACTCAGGCGTCGATTGGGACGCAGTCGACGACGTGATCTTCGGTTGTGCCAACCAAGCTGGCGAGGACAACCGAAACGTTGCTCGTATGAGCTCGCTTCTGGCCGGCTTACCTGTGAGCATCCCCGGCACCACAATCAATCGCCTCTGTGGCTCCGGAATGGATGCTGTGATCACGGCAGCCCGCGCGGTCAAGTCCGGTGAGGCGGAGTTGGTCATCGCCGGCGGCGTCGAGTCCATGAGTCGAGCCCCGTTCGTGCTGCCCAAGGCCGAGACGGCTTTCTCTCGCAATGCCGAGATCTACGACACGACCATCGGCTGGCGCTTTGTCAACCCGCTGATGAAGGAGCACTACGGCGTGGATTCCATGCCGGAAACCGGTGAGAACGTCGCTCGGGACTTTGGCGTGTCGCGCGAGGCGCAGGATGCCTTTGCGGTGCGCAGCCAAGACAAGGCCATCGCCGCGCAGAAGAGCGGCAGGCTTGCTCGGGAAATCGTCCCTGTAATGGTCCCTCAGAAAAAGGGGGGCGCAATCCCGATCGAGCTGGACGAGCACCCTCGAGCCGGCACCACGATGGAAGCCCTGGCGAAGCTCAAGCCGCTGTTCTCTGGAGGGAGCGTCACCGCTGGCAATGCCTCTGGCGTGAACGACGGCGCTGCGGCACTCATCATCGCGTCGGAGGCAGCGGCCAAGCGCTACGGGCTTACGCCGATTGCCCGCATACTAGGTGGTGCGGTCGCCGCCGTGCCACCTCGGATTATGGGCTTTGGGCCGGCACCGGCTATCAAGAAGCTTTGCGCTCGCCTTGGGATTGCACCGGCGGAATTCGAGGTGATCGAACTCAACGAGGCTTTCGGGAGCCAGGCCATCGCAGTGCTTCGCGACTTGGGGATCCCTGAGGACGCAAGCCAAGTGAATTCCAACGGCGGCGCCATTGCCTTGGGGCACCCTTTGGGCATGAGCGGCGCGAGGATAGCTGGAAGCGCAGCTCTCGAACTCGCCGCCTTTGGGAAAACATACGCCTTGGCGACGATGTGCATTGGCGTGGGGCAGGGGATCGCTATCGCACTGCAGCGGGTTTAGACGACTGGGCGACGGGCTGGAGCGATAGTGCGATTTCAGACGACCGCGATGTCGGCGCTGAAGGCAAGTTATCTTGCGCCCTCGCGCTTCATGGCTCTGTCATTGAGGCTAGGCACGGCTCGACTCGCGCATATTTCGGGGGCGGTGCGGCTCGTTCTTGGTGAAGACGTTCGCGCCAACCACCGCTTCCAATATGCCAAATGCTGCCCCAGTAGGATGGCCGAAAAGCCGCGATGCGCCATCGAAACCAAGCATGGGCGCAGGCTCGAAATGTTTTTCCTTAACCGGCTTAAGCCGGAGTATTCGCGCGATGCGGATGGCCGCGTGCCAAGCGACAAATTTGTCGCGGAGTGCACCCGACTGGTTAGCGGCTTCCCCGGCTAAGGTTAACGGCGCAAGGGTTTGACGCGACCTTCCGGGCATCTCTCGCAATGTCCAAAAGGAGGCGCAAGGCTGTCGTCCAGTGGCAGCCTGACAGTGGTCGCCTTAGGGTCAAAGCGGTGAGTTCCGCTCAAGGTCCGCTATCCGGGAGAAAATTTGAGCCTGGAATGTCCGACTAGGGTCAGTTTACGTCGATGCACGCAGCCGACTGAAGGTCCGCTTCAGACATTCCGAGCCTCTAAGCCGCAAGTCCGCCAACGGTCCTCGACAATAGCGACACCCGGCGAGTACAAAGCAACCACACTATCCGAGTTCATGAATTTTCACGCTAGGCACAACTGTTTGAGCGATATCGCACAGATGTTTGTGGTGCGTGAGATATATGACCTGGCCTGCGCTCGCCATCTCTCCAAACAGCCTGAACACCTCCTCCGACCGGACGTGGTCGAAAGTTTCCATGATGTCGTCGGCGATGAAGGGGACCGAGGGCCGGAACTGGGCGAATTCGTAGTATCCGGCAAGCCTCAAGGCCAAATAGAGTTGAAAGCGCGTTCCTTTCGACAAGGCGTCGGTGAGCTTGGATTGGCCATCCCGCTGCAAAGCGATAAGGACTTCGCCGCCTTTCGCCGGCTGCGTTGTCAAACCCGAATACTCGCCGCACGTCATCAGCGCGAATGCCTCTGAAGCCCGCACCATCATCCCCGAGCGATGGCGCTCGCGATAGCGGCGTAGGGCAAGTTCGGCCGACATGATGCCGAGCTTCAGCTCGATATAGCGCAAGGCCTTATCTTCGATTTCCAACAGCGTTGTACGCCGTTCGGCATCCAGTCGGGCAACAGCGCTGTCGCCACCAATGGCATCCAGCTTGTCCGCCGCACGTGTGTGCCGGATCAGCTGTTGCTGAATCGCCTCATCAAACTGGCGAAGCCTTTGCTCGCCCTCGGCCCTCTCGACCGCGAGTCCGTCGAAATCGAGCGCGTCCAGCATCGCATGCCCGTGCTCGAACGTCTCCACCGAGAGTTCGGCCGCTACCCGCTCCTTGAGCTCGGCCACCGCTGAGCGCAGGCCATCGCGCTCACGCAGCCGTTCATCGCGCTCCACGACCTCCGCCAGTGTGGCGACGCCGAAGACGCCCAGCACTTCGTTCTTACGGCGTTCATGCGCTAAAACCTCATTGTCGAGACTGGCGCGGAGATCCTGCAGTCGCTTCAGGTCGGCGCTAAGGCCGGCCTTTGTCGCGCGCATTCGCTCGGCGCGCTCCAGGCGCTCGACAAGGCTGATGGCCAACTGCTCCGCGTCAGCCTTCGCCGGCTGCTTCGCGTCGGCTGCGACAGCGGTAATCTCGACCAGGAAATGGGCCCTGTCGGCCTCCATCTTGTCGATCCGTAGCTGCAGCGCGTCGCGTTCCTGCAGGCTTTTCGACAGTTCCGCCAATTGATCGAGCACGGTGCCGACGGCGGACGCGGAAAGGCCATTCGCAAGCCAAGTCCCCTTCAGCGCATCTGTAATACCGGCCAACCACTCCTCCTCGCGCCGCTCGGCCGAAGCCAAAGCAAGCCGCCTGGCGGCGAGATCGTCTTCCTTGCTAGCAACCGTCCTGACAGCTTCGGCATGTTCGGCGTCAAGCTTGCGCTGTCGTTCCAGGAACAGGTCAGCGATAGCCATGATCGCCTCCAGACCGTCGCCCGGCACCGGTGTTATTCCGACGCTTGTCAGCGCCCCGTTCAGTTCCTCCCGTAGCTGCTCGCTGGCTTTGGCGGCTCGCTCCGCCTTCTTGGTGGCAAGCTTGATCTGCTCCCACGCCGCGAGCGCATCACTGCGCGCAGAAATCCGATCCTCGACCCGTTCGATCAGCCGCGCCGGCGAAGGATCAACGGCGTCGCCCAACAGGTCCCCGACCGCCGCGCGGATTGTCAGCAATTGGGCGTCGACGTCATTGTCGGCCCGTTCGCGTTGCTGGCGCATGCGCGACAGGTCGGCCCCAGCCTCGGCCAGGGCGCGCGCCGTGCCGCGGATATCGGCAAGATCGGACGCCTTCGCCAGCCGGCCTGCGCCAGCGCTGTCATCGCGCTCCAAGGCCAGGGCGAACTGGTCAGCGGTGTCTGCGGTCAGCGCTGACCGATGCGTGGCCCAGGCCTCATCACGAGCGCGCCGGATCGCAACCGCCTCTGCATCGTCGGCGATGTCGACCGAGGCACGAAGGGCGTCCAACCGAGCCGCGAGCAAAGCATGGTTGCCCTCGTATTCGGCGAGGCGTTCGGCAATGAGTGCGCTGGTCTTGGCCAATTCTGACGCCACCGTTTTCCAGGCGCCAATCTGCCCGGCACTCGGAACCGCGACGCTGGCGAGCGCCGCAGCATCACCAGACCATGGTTTCAAGCGCGCAAGCGCCGCCTGCCATCGAATTGTTCCCGCATCCTGCGCTTCGCCAGCCGCCCGAATCTCGGCCCGGTGCGCGCTCTCTCGCGCTTCCGACAATGCGGCGCCAAGCCTCGCCCTGGCGGGTGCCGGCACGGCCCTGTCCTCACCGATCCGCTGTCTAGCCGTATGCAGGGCGTCGAGCGCCGCCGCAGCTTCGTCGCGGGCGGCGCGTGCAGCGATGGCAATGCCGGAGCGTTGCTCGACCATGGCGCGGACGACGCCAACTGTGGCGGCCGGCAAAAGCAGTGTGACGGGATCCGGTTCGGAGGATCGTCCCAAGGCGGCAAGGCAACTCGCCACTATGCTATTGAGGATTTGCAACTCCATCCTGCGATTGGGCAGGTCAAGGCCGGCAGAGGCATAGCGCACCTTGCTCTCCGTCAGTGCGCAAATGCGTTCGGACATCGCAAGGATGATATCGTCCATATCCACCGACGCAAGTTTTCCGGTCAGCCGCTCGACCTCGTCTATATTCGCGGACAGCCTCGTTCTCAGGCTGGCGTCGTCATCGATTAGGTCGGTGACACTGCCTGTCCAGGTACGAGCCGGCGACGCGATGTCCGGCAGTTCACCCAGCCGCGCGATCTTCCGTCTTATATCCGACAGCAGCGGGCGCGCGCGCCCATAGCGGTCAATGGCATCGAGCCTGGCCGCGAGCGCCGCCCGCTCACTGATGATGCGGCCATACTGTTGCGTCGCGTCGAGACGTTCCGCCTCCAAGCTTTCATAGGTCGACGCAAGGGTGTCGACGGCATCCTTGCGCGACTTGAGGTCGGCAAGGCGTTTCTTCAGTAGCGCCAGTTCGGTTCCCTGTGCCTGCTTGCGATAGAGCCCATCGGCTTCGGCCTCGAGCGCGTTCAACGTATCGCTAGCGTGCCCAAGACCGGCGCTGGCGGTGAAGAGCAGCTTGCCGAGGTCGCCGCGCGATTCAAGGATTGATTTGCCGCCCACCTCCAGCGTCTCGTCGTCGAGCGAAAACATGGTCGTGTAGGCGTCGCGTGACAGGCCGGCCAGATGCGCCGTAATCGCCACCTCGCTTACCGGCTGGCCCGTGGCGTCCAGCAACGAATTGTTGCGCTGTTTCGTGCGCGTGAAGGCGTGTTCGGAGCCAGCCAATTCCAGCACCCCGCCGATGCGCATCGCGCTATAATCGTGCAGGAAGTTATAGCGGCTGCGCTCCTCGATGCCGAACAGCAGATCCAGATAGGCTGAAAGCGCGGTCGACTTGCCGGCCTCATTCAGGCCGAACACGATGTGGAGATCAGCGCCCGACCCGGGCTTGGGGCCGAAGTCGATCGTCTTGTCCGTGAACTTGCCATAACGGATCAGGTCAAGGCGACTTAGCCTCATGTTGAGCCACCGGCCCTGAGGCGCGCCGTCACTAGATCGGTTCCGCTGGCAAGCACCCGGTCGAGGAAGCCTTTCAGTCCGACCTCATCCTTTCCGGCAAAGTCGCGACCGTCGGCCGGAAGGTCGGCGACCATCTTCTGGATGAATGCCCTCGCCTCGGCGCGAAAAGCCTCCGAGCTGGCATCGGCACGCATCGATGCGGCCAGTTCGACGATCGGATCAGCAGCGTCCCCTGCGGTTTCGGTTGGGGGTAAAGCGATGTCGAGCTCGAGCTTTTCCACCCAAGTGTCGCCGACCTGTTCCGCCGCCTGCTCGGCTTCAGCCAGCAGAAGGTCGCTGTCGCGGATCAGCGACCATGATAGCGGTGTCGCTCCAGTCAGTCCGAGGCGGACCACAGCATAACGCGAACGCACGGCTCCGCGCTTCTCTTCGAGCGCAGAGCGGACTCGCGAGACAACTTCGGACCATTCCGCGGTGCCGGCCAGATCAACGCTCAACCGTTCGAATTGCGCGACACTGGTCAGCCTCTCCTCGATGTCGATGGACCGGTCGTCACGTATCGTCACCAAAGTGACGGATTTCTCTCCGGCCTCGTTGATGTCCCTGCCTTGCGGCATGCCTGGCATCACCACCGCGCTGGGGCCAGGATGAACGGAACGCGCATGAATATGGCCGAGCGCCCAATAGTCGAAACCATGGCCATGAAGATCAGCCACGCTGCATGGGGCGTAGATGTCGTGACCGGGCGATCCGGCCAGGCTAGTGTGCATGATGCCGATATTCGTCGCCCCTTCGCGGCCGGCCGGATATTTTGGCAGCAGGCTCTCCGGCGCCTTGGGATTGGCAAAACTCAAGCCATGGAAGACAACGTCGAGCCCACCGGCGGTCTGGAGCACCGATTGTGCACGGCCAACGAAGATGGTGACCGTGTCCGGAAACACCAACTGTTTCGAGATCCGCGACAGGGCGTCGTGGTTGCCGCGGACCTTGAACACGCTGATTCCAGCCTGATGCAGGCGTGACATTTGCGAGCCCAGGAAGCGCGCCGTCTTCATCGACGTTTGGTCGCCATCGTAAAGATCGCCGGCGATGACCAGTGCGTCGACATGCTCGGCAAGACAAAGATCGACTGTGGCGACGAATGCCTGGCGGCTGGCGTCGCCCACAAGCTCGGCGAGATCGGGGTTTCGCAGCGCCAGCGAACGCAGCGGCGAGTCGAGGTGAATGTCGGCCGTATGTACGAATCGAAATGCCATTGGGTCTCCGGCGACGAACATAAGCGGTGTTGGCCACGGCTCGATAGGCGAATTTTATCGCAGACTTGGTTGACTATCGGGACATCAAAGTGGCTGGCGACAACGGCTCCGGTGCGCCGCGGCTGGGCAACGCCGACGACGTCGATGAGGCCAGTGTGGAACGGCCGCTTCCTAAGCCACATCATTCCGCAAATTGACGGGGCGCTTTCGGCCTCAATGGCCGCGGGCGGCAAACGCCGCGAATCGGCGGTAGGAAATGACTTTGACGTTGCCTGAAAACGGACGTTGGCCGCGTGCTTGGAGATGCACTGACCTGAGATTAAGACGCGGCGGGCGCTTTGACTGCTGCGCCCAGCACTACTGAACTGGAGGTCGCCGCGCCGCTCGCGATCTGTTTTGCTTTTGCTTGCCGGAGAACACTACGTGCCTGCAGTTTGGATACTGGCTGCAGCCGACGAATGAGCGCCCGGTCTTCGTTTTCCTTTGGACCAACTGACCAACTCGACAGGCCGGGCATTGCTCTAGCGCTTGGCCGTCGATGGTCTCGAAGCGAATGTCCTCACCCGCGACCTCGCAGAGCTCTTGGATGTAGCGCGATGGTCGGGCACTGTCGGCCAGCATAAAGACGCCGCGGCTGGCCCGGGTCAAGGCGACGTAGAACAGGCGTCGTTCCTCTGCGTACGCGAAGGTCTCGGGATTCGGAATCACTAGGTTCAGCAGCTCGTCGTCTTAGACACGGCTCGGAACACCATAGTCGCCCTCGCTGATGTCGAGCAGGATAGTGTAGTCCGCTTCGAGGCCCTTCGAGCGGTGGAAGGAAAGCGCCGAAACCTCGATATGCGGGAATGCCGGCATACGGCCGGCGAACGGATCGAGATGGTTGTAGCGCCAGAGAACGAGTACTCTAAGCTTCTGCCTTGCCGTGCCGCGCCACTGCTCCGCGATGCTACCCAGGAACACATCCAGCCGGGATAACAGCCGCAGGCAGGCTGCGCCAAAGTCCGGCCTCTCCTTTGCGCCCTCGATCGGGATGACGCGGATCGATTTGGGTATAGCGGGCCGTATAGACCGCACCGACTTCCTGAGCTGGTCTGGGTTCCGTTGAACGAAACCCGCCGCCGTCTCCGCGATCAGCTGGTTACAGCGGTAAGTTTGCTCGAGCCGGCCTTGCCAACTTGTCCCGAAGTTCGCGTCGAACCTTGTGAAGAGGGTCACATCCGAGCCGGCAAAACGGTAGATAGACTGCCAGTCGTCGCCCACGGCGAAGAGTTTGGAGAACGGCTTCTGGTCTCGCAGCGACTTAATGAGTTTACCCCTGGGTCCAGATATGTCCTGGAATTCGTCCACGAGGATCAGCGAGTACGGACTGGTGTATCGTTTCGTCTCAACCAGCTGCGTCGCGTCGGCGATCATGGAATCGAAATCGATCCGCCCGGCATCCACGAGCTTTTCGGAATAGGCCTGGGCGATCCTGTAAACGACGCGCGAAAATATGCGCGCGCGTTCCTTATCGTGGAGCGACTGCGCACGCTGTAACAGCATATCGAGGGTTAGATGACTCGCCCGGATGTGCTTGATGCAGGTGCCTATGAGCTGGTGGTAGTGCTTGACCACCACTGGCTCCAGCGCCTTCGCAATATCGCTATACTGCTTCGCCACGAGCTGTATCCCGCGCCGCTCTAGTTCCTCGCGCATGACCTCGGAAATCGTGCCGTCCGCGGCCTGGGCCGATCGCGTCTCGAAGAAATCGATCTGCCCGATCTGATAGTCCCGCCGCTTTGCTTCGGCGTGGTCGACATAGTCCTTGAATGGTGAGACGCCGTTTGCGTCGAGCGCGAAATGCTCGTGCACGGTACCGGTCGCCGAATAGTAAAAGTCGGGATGAATATGGCGGACGGCGCCTTCCCCATCCTGCACCTCGACCTGTCGTTCGTATTCGAACGCGACCGAGTTCAACCAAAGCCAGTTCGCGATCGACTGTTCCTGCAACGATTTGACGTAAATTCCGGCCAGCGAGCCGATCGTCGCCTTACCCCTGGTCCGCCGCTCCGTAATGTATCGTTGGTAGTCAACCTCACTGTCGAACGTTTCCCGGGGGATATCGGCCTTGGGATGCACGACCAGGAGATCAACCCAAAGCCGCGTAAACTCCTTGTCGGAACTGACTAGTTCAACAATGATCTCCTCAATCGCCTTGGCTTCCCCCGCGGGATGTTCGACCCAGTTGGCAAGCTGGGGCGGCCGCCCGTCGACCTCCTGGATGATGCCGCGGCCTAACGCGTGGAAGGTTGTCACGCGACATTCAAGTTTGTCGGGTTCGACCTTCAACTGCCTGGCGATGCGCTCCCTGAGCTCGTCCGCCGCGCTCTTGTTGAACGCCAAGACCAGCAGTTCGTCAGGGCGTGCCAACTTCTTTTCGAGCACATATGCGACTTTGCCCACCATAGTGGCGGACTTGCCCGATCCCGCCGATGCGATGAGCAAGTTATTGTCCTCGAGACGAATACAAGCCTCGCGCTGCTGCCCTGACAGCGACCGACCGTCCAGGTTGTCGAAGAACGCCGCAAAAGCGGCAAGTTCGGAGGCGATGAACCGCTCGTTGTAGCGATGGCGCACGTTCGGATCGGTGAGGAAGGCATAGGAGGCCGGCAAAACGGCCTCGAGCGTCTGTGCCATCTGCCCTGGATCGAACATGGGGTGCGAGAGGGCCGTTGCCACCTTTCCCGGCACGCCGGCTATTGCGTTGCCGAGGTCCGAGTACGCCAAGTATCGGCGGTTGTCCGTCACGACCGCGCCGAGTCTCGCGTCGATCTCGCGCAGTTGGTCAGTTTCGGAACGGATCACTTCGCTCAGATATTCATTGACGAACACCGCGATGTCGGCCGCGAGTTCGTCTGCGGCGCTGCCGCTGAGGCCCGATAACCGATCAAGCCTGGTCCTCGAGCAGATCTCAACGGCGTGCCACAGGAGGCCTTTGGCGGTTTGGACAGATACGACGTCCAAGCATTCCAGCTCGGTCTCGCTGCCAGATACCAGGGTGATACCCGCTGCCGAATACCGACCGGGTGTCAGTTTCCAGTTCGCGCCGGAGATCAGTCGGGCGAACAGTCCGGGACGGTATGTGCGGGCGCGCTTTAGCATTGAGAAGTTATATCGCGGCTAAGCCTTAGGCTTCCCTAACAGCGGTGGCGATTGCCGTCGAGACTAGGCCCGTTTGCTGGATTCCCGCCTGTCACGCAGTCCTGTTGGCTATTGGGCCGTGGTGGGCCTATCTGGCACTCAGCGTCACTACACAGTTTCCATCGGGGTCCCCGATATCAGGGTTAGCGCAGTGGATTTTGGATATCTGACGAGATCCGCTAGGCGTCATGAATGTATCCTGAAAACAGGCACGGAGACGCAGGACAACAACGCGCCACATCTCGGTCGGAACGCATCCGAACACCGGAAAGCACAATGTTCGTGGCGTCAGCGAGAATTCCGGCGCGGCGAAAACGGCCCATGTCACTGCGTCCCGACCAACGTTAACATAGCTGCGGTAGCTATTGTTGTCCGGCAGCGCTAGTTCATCTATCGCAAACTGTCGGATGGCGCTCGCCGATGCCATTCGAGCGCGCAATGTCCCAGGGGTCGACGGATCGTCAATCAGCTCTCCGACATCCTGGCGCGCCGCCATGATCTCAACGTGACCTTCAAGAATTGTGCGTAGTAGGAAATGCTGGTGCACCCTGCCACGCCGGACACCACAATCATCGTAGCAACCGAACGAAAAAAAGCCTGCATCACGGTTGCCCACGGCATTGCTTACACGTCCGGATAGGGCAAACGTCGCAACTACGCCCGGTCCCAAAACAGTCGCGCCAATTTGGTTAATGTCCTAGAATGGGTTTAGGTTAGACGTTCGTCCTTGGCAAGATTGGCACAATGTGGTCACTGACCGCCAAATTGCCGAATGTCCGCTATAAGCCGGACACGGCGGCATGCTGACTCTCCGCTAGGAGGCCTTTTTCTGCTGAAGCTTCCGGTCGCATCCGGCCCAACGCTGTTGGTCCGCAATGGGCCCGATTTCGGTCGTTGGATAAAGTGTCGTTACTCCCCAAAAGCTGACGTTCCGCAGCCCGCGTCCGGCGTAATACCCATCAGCGCCAATCGCGTCAGGCGAGGAAGGCTAAGCCGACCAACCAACTACGGAATAGGTGAGATTACGGCTTCACGGGTGACAGAAAGCTGTCGACCTCAACGACTTCGGCCTGGGACGTCACATGCTCCAAATTTGGCGTCGAGGACGAGGTGCCTTGCCAGTACCGTTGCGCGAGCTCATCGTTGGTCAACCCATGTCGACTCATTCGCTGCTCCCCCCTGACTGCCCGTATCCTGGGGTTGCGGTTCAGTAGAAGTTGCAGGTATCCGATCCAGGTGACATCGCGCTGCTCGACGGGTCCTGTTGGCTCGACCTGGTGCACGTACCCTTCGCTATAGCTCAAACCCATCCGGCTAAAATCACGGTCCTCGCGCATGTACACGCAGCTATCGCGGCGCAGACAACGCGCCGGTCGATTGCGTTCGAGACACTCCTCAACCTCTGGAGTTTCAGCCCCCAGGGGGAAGACACCGGTTGGACCAAAGATGTGCCCTTTCGGCTTCTGCTGTTTTGCTATCCGATTGTATGTCCTCGCCATTTGTATGCTACCTCGTATGGCCTGGTGTGGCGCAGATGCATTGACGTGACTAGCGTAGTTGACGCTCGACCTACACTTTCGCCGGCCTAGTCCAGCCTTCGTTCAGTTTTTCAAGCACCTTTTCCAGCCAGTTTTCGTACCAGTACCAGGTGTTCGCGACCTTCACGCCGTAACCCTTGCCGGGATTGCGGGCGTCGAGCTGTTGAGAGAGCTGCGTGTGGTCGTACATGTTGAATCCGGCGTGTCCTGCGGCCTTCACCTTTGCGACAATTTCCCCAGGCAGAAATTTCGGACGCTCTACCTCCTTCAAGAGGACCCGCTCGACTGCCTCGGCTTCGGGCGAGCCGGGCTTGATGAATTCGACTGCGAGGTCGGACTTGCTGGCTTTACCGGAGAGCTTCGGCACAAAGGCAACGCGGAATCGGAATTTCGGGTCCTTCTGCTCGTCCTCTGAGAGGGCCGCGTGGAAGTTGTCCATCGCCGTCGCGATATGGGCCGGCAGGTCGGTGGCGATCAGGCTTTGCCGTTGCACACCGTCGAACGTCACGAATTGCAACGCGATCGACAGCCGCTTCTCTAAGGCAAACTCACGTCCGAAGAGGTCCTTGATGGCGTCGTTGAAGTTGATGCAGCAGGCCTGCAGCTTCGCGCTGAGGGCATCGTCGATCCTGTTGGTGGATCGATGCTCGATCTCGTTCCTGATCTCGATCAGGAACTTGAGATTGTTGACGATGCCGCTCTGAAGGGGACAGGCGCCAGTGGTGATGCACTGGCTCAATTCCCAATATTTCTCGGCTCCAGATGGCGTGCGCTGAACGACGCCACCTTTCTTGTGGCGGTAATCAATGCCTTCGCGCTTGTAATAGGCGTGCATCAGATAGGTCCACGCTATGATCGCGGTGACGATGAAGAGTTCGGCCCTGAAGTAGAGGCCAGCGCTATTAAATGTGTGGACGGCCGCAATCATGGCCTCGCGCGCTTTGACCAGCAGTTCGTCACCTTGAAGGTGGAGGCCGGTGGCGGGATCAATGTTCGGCCAACTGTCGAGGAAGGTGTCCAGCTCATCGTCCGACGCGGGCTTGATGGCCTTGTGCTTTGTGCCGTCCTTTATCTCTGAGATCCGCGCATTGTTTATCGACCGGGTGGGCCGGGAGAAATACGCCTGGATATCCTGGGGCACGTAATTGCGGGACAACATCGCTTTGACGATCGCGACCTCCCATTTTTCGAGCGTATTCCCTGGTCGCCTTGCCAATTTCGTGCCCCCCGTTCCTTATCTGCGCAGTTCGTAATGTCCCGGTTCTAGTCGTTGCCGTAGTCGGGCTCGTATTCCATTTCGCGCTCCTGCTGGTCCTCATGGATGTAGCTGAGGCCGGAGGCATCGATTTCGTCGCTTCCCATGAGCGTCAGGTCGCACGTCGGGCAGCGGAATTCCTCGCCGACGAACTCGCGGTCGACGATTTCCCAGATCGCGTACTCATCGCGCTCTTCGCTGATGTTTTCGCCGGTCTGCTCGCCGGTCATGAAAGCGCGGCATGCGCAGGCTGGGCAGCTCTCCACCCAGATCTCGTCGTAGCCACCCTTGAAAAGCCCCGCTTGATGATGCGGCTCGCGCAATTCGGCTTCGGCGGCGAGGCGCTCCCGTTCGGCCTTTTTCAGCGCCTCGAACTGCTCCCTGGCGGCTTCGACGCGTAACTTGACCGCAGCCTCAAGGGCGTTGGCGGCTTCATCGAGCAATTGGCGGGGTGCCTTTGCATCGGCCGCGCCGAGCCATTGCTCAAGGGATGACCCCATCTGGTGCAGGATCGTGTCGCAGGCATGCCAATAGCGCGCCTCCCAGGCGTCGAGACGCATGGCCCGGAATGGAAGGTCGGCCGAGTGCAGCTCAGTGTTTCTTCGCTCGGCGATGTCCTGGCAGAATTTTTGGACCGTCTTGTCGAACCGGGGGACGAGATGCGCGAGGCGCTCGAACAGGGTTTTGGCCGTGATGGTCTTCACGTCGGTCGTGACGTTGATGCCGGCGGCGACGAACATCGACTGCCAATGCGTCGGATCGACCACGAGGCTCGGGTGCTTCCGGGCCAGCGCTGCCTTGCCCAGCAGCTCGAGCGCGAGGGACGCCCAGAGCTGATACTCGTCGAGGTCGCCGGCGCCTTTCCGCGAGAGGGCACGGCCGATGTAGACCTTCGACTTGGCATGCAGAGCGTCACCGTTGATGGCAATAAAGACGTCTTCAGGCATCGATGAGAATCCTTGCAAGGCGTCGGCCGGACCCTTGGTCCGACGGCCTGCGCCCGTGCAGGACGCGCCAGTTATCAATGATGAGGATGTCGCCCTGGCGCCAATGATGCGCCTGGGCATAGGAGGCGGCGCCGGCGATCCGGTCTTCCACAAGCCTCAGGGCGTTCCGGCCGCGGGCGTCCAAGGCTTCGACGCAGCCGGGATCGTATCGCAAGAAGGCGCCGCCGGGCGCCAGGATGGTCGAATAGAAGGAGCGTCGGCCCGTGCGAACGAGGACCGGCGTGGCTTCGAGGAGGTCAAGCTCCTGCTGTGAAAATCCCAGGTTCCGCCAGTCGAGGAGCATTGTCGCTGCGGCCGGGGATCCCGGATCGATGCACCCGAGAAGGAGGTAACGGCAGGGTTTGGTGCGGTGGCTGAGTTCGGTGTGGAAGGGCAAGGTACCCACGCCGTAGCGCGCGCTCAAGGATCGCGGGTGGGCATCAGCTATGGGACGAGGCTGGATGACCTCTTCAAGGGAACCGGCGCGCCCCGCAACACGCGTCCCAAGGTGGTCGCCGATCCGACCCAATTCCCGGACTATCAAACTGGGGTCCGCGCCTGCGACGCAATGACAAGACCAGCCGCGCTCCGCCGTCGGGCTGAGATGCTGTTGAGGTTCGGAAACGGCGGTGTCGAGCGTGGCCATCTAGCAATCCTATCGATCGAGACGCACGCGAAGTCGCCGGGCGCGCTCGCGGAAAGCGGCTTCACCACCTTCGACGATGTCGCAGACCGCTTTGCGGATTGCAGCGTTCTCCAGCCCGCCCGCCACATAGCTGATGGGCGGCAGACCGCCTGAAGGATGTGGACCTGCTTCAGCGACGATGATCTGGTCCGCGTCGGTGTTGATGACGAGGTTGGCGTTGTGCGTGACCATGATCACCTGGCGCTTTGCTTTCGCGGCGATGAAGAGCGCGACAAGCTCGTCGAAAACGGATTTCGGATCGAGATTTTCTTCGGGCTGGTCGATGATCAGCGGACGATCGTCAGAGTCGTCGAGCGCCAGATAGAGCAGCAGAAGCACGATGCCTCGCGTGCCGGGCGAGAGCTTGCGGATGTCGACGCCGTCATAGGAGATTTCATAACGAACGGTGATGTGGTCGGTGCTGAAAAGCCAGTGTGCGAACTGCTTCGACCATGTCCGGAATTCGGCCTGCTGCGTCGGCGCATAAGGCGCATGCGACAGCAGATCCCGCAGGTACTTCGCCATAAACGCCGTCATAGCGGCCTGCACCTCAGCCGCCGTCCCGGTCTCCCAGGCCGACTTGAGCGCCTCCGTCGCCGCGGCGATCAGGGAACCGCGCCCGTAGAAGGGCCCGGTCTTGCGCCGATCGAGAAGCTCTTCCTCCGCAATGGTGCCCCAGGCGTGGACGTCGGCGATCCTGCGAACCGAGAAGCTCAGCTTCTTCAGCGTGCCCGACGATGCGGCAACGCGCGCCATCAGAGGCGCGTAGAGGCCCGCCAGCGCATCCTGCTCGTTGATGATCGCCTCGAAGACCCGGCCATATGTGTCATCGCGCTCGGTCTGCAGGTCCTTCCGTCGCGCGGCTGCGCCCTGCGCATCGGTAAGGCGGGTTTCGAGAGTTTGAAGGGCGGAATTTTCCTGTGCGATGCGTCCGGTCAGGGCCGCATATTGCTCGCGCACCAGCTTGTCGGAGCTAAACAGCGCCTCCAGCCGCGTCATCTCGGCGGCGATCGGCGCGAGCGGCAATGTCGTTATGTCGGCTGTGTCGGCGATGAGGGCGACGTTCGGATCGCCGGGGGGCGGCACCACACCGTTGAGCTTACGGACCTCGCCGTCCGCCCAGGCAATGTAGGCCGTGAGGCTCTTGTCGACGTCGCCTTTGTAGATCAGCAGGAAGCCGTCCCACTGTTTGGCGTCGAGGCCGCTATTGGCGTGTCGAGCCTGTGCCTGGCGCAGCATCTCGGGTGCGCCGGTCGCCCGCATGCTACGGACCTCGTCCTGCAAGGCAACGTAAGTGCGGCGCTTATTCCCGAAATTCTGGATCCTATTCCTGAGCTTCTGCGCCGCCTCGCTTAGCTGCGTGTGGCGGGCGACCTGAGCTTCGGTCCCTTTGACGACGAGCTTCGCGCGGTCGGCTGTATAGTCGGCGATCAGCTTCTTCTTCTGGCCGACCTGGGTCGTCAGCGAGGCGACGAGGCTCTCTTTCTCGAATTCGGTCGCGATCCGATCCGAGATATCGGAGATCGCCTCGGCCTCACGCTCGCGCGCCTGCTGGAACCGTGAGGTCTGCTGGTCGCGCAGCTCGTCGAAGTCGAGCGCCCACTCTCGATCGTCCTGCGAGTGCGATTCGAAAATCACCCGTTCGATCTCGTCGACCAGCCCGTCCGAAACCCCTTTCGCCGAGCACAGCTCCTCGACGAACTGCTGGGACAGATAGCGGGCGCGTGGAAACGACATATGCCCGTTGGCGTCGCGTCCATCGAGTGCGCGTATGACCGTAGCGCCGCTGCCCCACGTCAGCGTGGTCGTCGCATCGCCAATCAGCCGGCGCGCACGCGCCAGGAACGAGGGGCTGATGTTTTCGTCCGCGTCCCACCCGGAGGGTGTGATCGCATCGCAGCCGGCCGCGATGACATCTGCGAGCGCGGTCTTTCCCGAGCCGCGTGCGCCGATAATGGCGACAAGGCCGGGGTTGAGCGGGATGTCCGGTGTGATTGCCCAGTCCGCATCGTCGATCCGGACATGCGAGATGACCTGAGATGGCATTGCCGAACGCGGCGGCTGCTCGCCAACATAGGCGCGGCCTTCGGGATCAATGCAGGCTTGCCGGAGGGCATCGAATTCCAGCGCGCCCTTGATCCACGAAAAGCGGTTGTCGACAGGCTGGCCCACGGTTTTCTGGTCATGCGAGTCGCTGCCATGCAGACAGGGCTTGCACCCGTCATATCGATCGCGCAGCTCCTCGATCGTCACGCCGCGCTGGCCAATCCAGAATTCGCGCTGCGCCGGGCTGCTCGAAAAGATGATGTGGGCGAACTTCTCGATCTCCTGACGGACGGTGGAGTCAGCGGCCTGACGGACGCCGGACGTGCCGTCTCCGGCCGCGCCGGCGACGGCGATAAGAATGTTCTTCTTCGCCCATTCGCTTTCGTCGATGACCTTGCGCAGTTGATCGAAGTTGACCTTGAACTGCGTGGCACCGTGCCGGAGCGCAGAGCCGTCGTCGGTGATCGACTGGTCGGATCGCTTCCCGAGTTTGATTAGCTCCTCGCGGGTGCAATCGAAGCGGTCATTGAACGCGTGGAACTGCAGGCGCTTGAGGATGCGCTTCACCTCGTTGAGGTGGTCGGGATCTTCAGGGCTGACCAGAAGGTGGACGTTCACGAAGCCCGACTTCGCCGCCACATCTAGGCGCAACTCGATGTTGGGAAAGACCAGCTTCACGCCGGGCAAGCGGCCTGCCGCCTTGTGCTTGAGGAACTCCTCGTAGGTGTCGGTAACGTAATAGTCGGTGACCGCAACCGCCTCGACCTTCGGCGTCAGCCCTTCGAGCGACGTAAGGTAGACACCCCAGGGATCGGCTGCCCCGAACTGATTGTTGAGGATGGTGCCAGGGGCATGAATATGCGGCTCCCAACGGTGCCATTCCGAACCGCGACTGATCATACGCCCCCCCTGGTCCACTTATTGGGGGAGTACTTGCCACATTGGCGCCCGGCGAGTCGAGAATGGCGTGCTGAGCGTAAGTATTACCTTCGGCGCAAGCCTGCGTGATTGTGACCAGCGGCGCCATTTCGTGCTTTTCGCAGTTTTCGTCACGACGTGGCCCTCCGCGCCGGCTTCGGATCAGTCACGGGTTACGGCAGGTCTGCTTTCTCGCTCACGCTTCCCGAAGCAGCTAGTCTGCTTGCGGCCCATCTTCCCCCTGGGCGGAAGGAACCGACGACGGCCGCTGGGGGCATTGCCGTAGATCTTTTGGCGGCCATAAGCTTCCCGCAGAAGCATTTACTCTGCAGCCCGCGTTCTCGCCTTGCAGTTGGGTGGGTGGTTCGCGGCTTTGGAAGCAACACGCCTCAACCATGTTCGACCACAGTTTCCTGGCCCGAACACCAAGATAAGCAATGGTGCTGCTATCCTCAGGGGTTCTCGGATACGCTTTTCTTAAGCCTATTGATGCTATGAAGTCCGGCTGACAGGTGTCAGGGGGACGGAACTTGGGGTTCAAACCTACCGAAATCGCAGGAATCCAGCCGTGGCGGAAGGCGGTCTTCACCACCTACGCGCTCAGTCTGTCGTTCTTCGAATCCGTCGTTCTCGATGCACTCGTGCGGGGCCGCAGCCAGGAGGCGCTGATCCTCGCCGACGTTGAAGGAATCCGATCCGGACTGAGCGAGCAGGGAGCGCAGCGCGTGGGTCGCGACTACGAGATCGAACCCGTTTCCGTCAGCAACGGGGTCTTTCACCCCAAGGTCTCCGCGTTTGTATCCGACGAGGACTGCCATCTCATCGTCGGATCGGGCAACCTCACCTTCAGTGGATGGGGCCGCAATCTTGAGACGGCCGAGCACCTTCATCCCTCGTTTGCAGCCGATGCCTTCCACGGGGCCGCGCGATTCTTTGAACTGCTCGGCGGTCAGCGGGGAATTACGCACGGGGCGCAGGAAGTGTGCGCGTCACTCGCACAGGATCTCTCGCGCGCGGCAGGCCGCGGACGCGGGGATGGTTCGGTGCGCTTCCTGCACAGCCTCGAAGGAAGCATCGCCCAGTCCATGGAAGACATCACGGGAGAACTCGGCGGCGCGACCCGCCTCACGGTTGCCGCGCCCTTCTGGGACGGCGGCGGAGCGGTAGACGACCTCTGCAGTCGGCTGAAGCTGGAAGAAGTGCACGTTCACGCGCATGCGGGAGGCACAGTGCGGGGCACGGCAGGGGCCAACTGGCCGTTCGGCGCGAAGTCCCGGGTCGTTGCGGTAGCCGCAGAACCGTTTACGGAGACGGCAAACAGGAAGCTGCACGCCAAGGCATTCGAAGTCGCCTGCAGAAACGGCAGGCTTATCGTCTCCGGAAGCGCGAACGCCTCCGGGGCGGCGCTGACCGGTTTCAATGTCGAGGCCTGCGTGGCGCGCGTGCAGCGCGGCTCGACGGTCAACTGGCATCTTGTCCCCGCCGCTGTGCCGCTTCCCGTTCTCCCTTTGGAAAACGAAGCAGAAGACGATGGCCCGCAGCCCGGCGTGCTGCGCGCATCCGTAACTGGCGACGCAATCACGGGACGCGTGCTCTCGCCCAGGATGAAAGGGCCTGCCCAGATCCTTCATTATGGGTCCGCAGGATGGAGGCCGCTCGCCGATGCGTTCCTCGACGATGAAGGGAGCTTCAACGTCGCGATCCCCGGATTCGAGGCCGCTTCGCTGCGAGGGGGGCGCGTCGTTTTCAGGGTCGAGGCGGGACAGAGCGCCGCGGAAGGGTTTGCATCTCTCTCGGCCATTACGGGCCTGAGACGGTTCGCGGGAAAGGCTGCGGCCAGTCTCATGGCTATTCTCGGCGGCACCGAAACGCCTGACGACTTCCGTGTGCTCCTAGAATGGGCGCACGACAATCCCGGCTTCCTCCGGCCCGAGATCGCCGGAGGCGGAGGGAGCGCGGCACCTAAGCCGGCGGGGCCTTCCATGATCCCGACATCGGATCTGTGGAGCACGGGCGGCTCGGCAACGGCGATGCCGGGCGGCGCGGAAGCCGGCCGGGGCTGGGCACGGTTCGTAGATGCGCTCCTGTCCGCGCTTAAAGAGCGCCGCGGTCCGATCGGACGCGATGACAACGAAGACGAACCCGAACCGGGCGACGGCCGGAAGAAGCCGAAGTCCGGAAAGGCCGACGGCGGAGCCAATCGGGATCCCCTCGAAGTCCTCGATAAGGTGCTCGAGGCCATGCTTGCGAAGGGAGCCAGCCGCGAGACGGCGCTCAGGGCGATGACCCTGGTGGCCTATGCATGTGACAGACTTACCGACCGTGTAACCGCAGGCAAGGCCGAACAGTGGCTGAAGCGTGTGGTGGATGCCTACTGCGCCGCTGCCGTGGAAGGACCTCTGGACGAAGAGGCCGCATCGGCGATCCTCGCCCTGTGCGGACCTGATCCGTCCCCGGACGCAGCGCGCGCGGCGCGCCAGCGAATCATGAGGACCGGAGGCGACCTCGACGGAGACTGCCCTACCACAAAGCCAGCGGAACCGTTCATCGCCGCGATAGGGCGCGAGGCTTCCTACGAAGCGGCCTGGGCCAGGATCGTAGAGATCAGGACGTGGCGCGAGCAGGCAGGGGCATACGCCGCTGCACTGGCAGACGGCAGTCCCTGCGACGGATATGCCGAACTGCTCGGCTCGTGTCCCTCGGAATCGCAGCTGATGGCAGACGCTTTCGCATCCGAAACGGCTCGGCGCCGCGTTTACATAATGAGCGGCACGGGATCGTGCTGTAACCGCCGCATGACGCTCCCCAAGATTGAGCAGGGAAGGCTAAGAAGCTTTGGCGTGGCCCGATCGGCCAACTGCTGCCAGAAAGTTCTCGTTCTGCCGGAGGGTGTCGATGGCTAAGCGGACAATGGCCGAAATCCTGTCCGAGGCCAGCGCGGCGGGTGGACCCAGCGTCGTCGTCGACACGCAGATCGCGCATTCCTCGGTAGATCCGTGCGGCCTGCGTCAGACGAACTTCGACCTCATGAACATGGTGGCTGACGGCCTAAACAACGTCGCGAGACACGTCAGGCCGTTCTCCTTCGTCTCCTGGGCGTGGCGCCGCGCGCTGAGGCTCGCCAAGGCCGAGGGCAGGCCGGACACCGACGCAACGGTCCTTGAAGACTTCGTGGCGCGCTGCGAGGTCATCTTCGCCTGGTCGATCTTCATCTCGGGAAGCCAGACGGATCTTCCGGGACGGCAGGCCATGGCGCAGCTGCTTGGCGCGCAAAACATGGACTTCCACGGAGCGGCGTGGGAAGCCTTCCGGGAAGGTCGCGCCGACAGCACGTCGCTCTCCGCCGCAGTGAATTACGGACCAGGCCTCAAGTCGCTGGGCTGGCTCGGACGCAACGACATGAACGCGAAGGTTCTAGTGCCGCCAAGCAACGTCGACGCGGCTCTCGATGCATTCGAAGCCAGGATTGCCGACCGCCTCGGCCATCCTGCATTTTCGGGTTTCGGCCCGGCGACGGTCACGAGAGAAGAAGCACTTGCATGGGCGCAGGCATGGATGCCCGACGAACTGACGGAAGAAGAACGCAGACATGCAGCGAGAACCCTGACCGGCGACCTTGCTACGGAGACCCGGGCCGAGGGCATGAAGCTGCTTCTGCACGCCGCCGCCCGCCCCGAACTGGGTTCGACCGAAGCGGTGAGGTCGGCTCTCGCAGGGGAAGACCCCGGCTTCGAGGTCCCAGAGGGGTTGGAGAGAGCGGCCGCGCGGTGGCGACGGCTCCAATACAGGCAGCTGTTCCGCTACGCAGTGGAGTCCCTTCTCGCATGGACCCTGGACAGGCTGGCCCAGTCGGACGGCCCGCTAGGCACTCCCGCACTGGTCTCCACCTTTCTCGGCGAAGCCGTAATCGACGGGGCCGGACCCGCATCCGACTGGCTGGACGGAACGGACCCCACAACGCCACCGTCGTCCGCGACGGTGGCTATCGCCGACGCGCTACGCAGCCAGTCAAGGGAAGGCCTCGCCGCCGCGATCGCGCAAGCGCTCGCCCTGTGCATCGCCCACTCGCCGCACGACCCGGAAACCTTCGACCGGGAAGACCGCCTGCCGCTGCGAAGGGCGGGTAGGGAAGCGAACGCCCGCCGGCATGCGCAGGCGCGTGAACTCGTCCGTCACGCGATCGAGACATGGGCGATAGCGCAGCACGTCTACTGGGCGGTAGGAAGGGGACTGCAGGACGCGCGCGGTGGCGGCAAGACGATCCTGCGCCTCAAGCTGGTGATGGAAGAGGGTGGCTGGACGGCGCTGCCGGGCAGGAGCAGGCTAACTCCCGCGCCCACTCCGGACAGGATAGAAACAGCTATCTCCCTGGCCGCAGAGTGCGGCCTCTTTCCGGAGGTGGCGGCCTGACCTCGTCCTCACGCCAAGCACGGCGCTACCGGGCATCGCAACTGCACCCTATCTGCTTGACCGCGTCGTCAAAGTCGAACGGATTCTGTTCGATGCGCAATCTTGATCAATTCGAAGAATCGAAGAACTTGCAATGGAAATCGCAGTAAGCCTGCGCTTGGGCCGACCGACTACGAGGAGCCGCCTCTCGGCTATACGAAGAAGGTGTCGCTGTACCGCGGCCTGAGCCAAGGCGGTTGCCCGGCTCGGCACCCCATCCGGACAGTCCCGAACTTGGCGTGACGGGCCGTCCGCGCCCGGCAAGCCCCGGCGTCTGTGGCCCTGTCGAAAACGACATGGTTCGTCTTGTCAAATCGTTCGACGCGGCCCTCACCGCTGTGTTGATGGAGCTTCAGCGCACACAGAGCGAAAGCGAAGCTGACGCTCGAAATCGAGGCAGAAGCCCAGCGACGGGTTGCCGAGGGTGACGTTATCATCGATCGGGACAACGCACAGCAGCTCAAGTTCAACTCTGAATCGACCGGTTTTGAAGAGTAATCGTTCTATTCCGCCATTCGACATGCCAACGCTTTGCCTGTAACAGAAACTGTGATAGTCGAGTCATTGACTGTGGCTAAGTTGATTAGCAAAATCAGCAGGTTATGGTGCCACCAAATTTAGAGGTGTGAGTCCTCTTCTGGGCACCAATCCCTTTGTAAGCTCTTGATTTCCTGGAAACCATAGGTTTCCGGGTCATCGGCTGCTACACAAAGCTGTCGCCTTGCGAATGACCTCACCCAACAAGGAGTCCTGATACGCCCCCTGGTTCTTAAGGCGCATGCCTGCGGACATCTCTGAGGTTGTCGCGCGGCGGCCGTGTCTGAGCATCTTCCCATACGGAATGTCATCGAGTAGCGTGCAGGGGCGGCATGTGACGGCGCTCTCCTTGGCGAATGCACTGCTGCACCTTCAGCAGTTGCCGTCAGACCATTGGGCTGCTGTCACAACCCGGTGCTTGCCGAGACAATTTGTTCCCGTCCCGGTTCATTTCAGCACCGAAGCGAGGGGAAAGAAATGCACAACCGATTGCGGCAGTGCCTGCGGAGAATGTCGCTTGCGGCATTGATGCTGGCGGTAAACATCCCGGTCCACGCGGCTGATCTCGTCATTGCGATGCCGAACTGGCCGTCGGGCCAGGCGACGGCAAACATTCTCAAGGTAAGCCTGAAGCAACATTTCGGGCTCGATGCCGATGTGCGCGAGATGGGGACGCTTATTGCCTTTGCCGGCCTCGATTCGGGCGAGGTGGATATTCATCCCGAAATCTGGCTGCCCAACCTGGACAATCTGGTGAAGAAGTATGTCGACGGCGCCGGCACGGTAGCCATCAGTCCCATCGGTGTGCCGGCATGGCAAGGCATATGCGCTACCCGCGAAACGACCGACAAATTTGGCATTCGCGACATTTCGGATCTCACCGACCCGCGCAAAACCGCCGCGTTGGACACTGATCGGGACGGACGCGGAGAACTCTGGATTGGCGCCGAGGGTTGGTCCTCGACGGCGATCGAGCGTGTCCGCGCCAACAGCTATGGCTACGCCGAGACAATGACATTGCTGGAGACGCCGGAGGATGTCGGAATGGCGGCTGTCGATGCCGCGGTTGCCACGGCTCATCCGATGGTGTTTGCCTGCTATGCGCCGCATCACGTGTTTGAACTGCACGAAATTGTCCGGCTTGCCGAGCCGCCTTTTGACCCGGCAAAGTGGAAGATCGTGCTGCCTTCCGAGGACCCGCTCTGGGTCTCGAAGTCCAGGGCGCCGGTGTCATGGGATTCGGCACATTTCCACATCGCTTACGCCACCTCGCTGCGCAAGAAATATCCTGAGGTGGTCGCGTTCCTGGAACGGGTCGCCCTCAAGCCCGAGGACGCCACCAAGATGAGTTATGCGCTCCAGGTGGAGCGCCAGGATCCTTACGAGTACGCCAAACAATGGGTCGCCGCGCAAGGCGCTCGGGTGCAAGGGTGGGCAAATCCATGACCGGAAAGCTGACGATCGCGGGACGCACCGCTCTCCAGCGGCGCTGCCTGACGGCAACTGTCGCGGTAGCGCTCGGTCTTGTCGCGGTGGCGGCGCTGGCTGCTGGAACCCAGGTTTTCGATCCAAAAACCCGCAAATGGGTGGACTACGACCGCGCCAAGGCGCGCAAATACTATGCCGCGCATAATCAGGTGCCAGAGGCGTTTCGCCCGCAGATGGTCAAGTTCCGCACCGCGGAAGCGCCCGGTACGATCATCATCGACGGCAACCAGCATTTTCTCTACCTTGTGCAGCCGGGTCAGCGCGCCATGCGCTACGGTATTGGCGTCGGCCGGGAAGGCTTTGGATGGGCCGGAATCGTGCGCGTCGGCCGCATGGCGGAATGGCCGACCTGGACGCCGCCGGCCGAAATGGTCGCTCGCGATCCGAATGCTGTCAAACATGCGGGAGGCATGCCGGGAGGGCCCGACAACCCGCTCGGCGCCAGGGCGCTCTATCTGTATGAGCGCGACCAGGACACGATCTACCGGATACACGGCACGCCGGAGCCGTGGACGATCGGGCTCGACGTGTCATCAGGCTGCATCCGGATGCGGAACGACGACATCACCGACCTGGCATCACGCGTCAAGGTTGGGGCCAAGGTCATCGTTCTCATGCAGGGGGCGGCACTTTACAAGGGTGTTTGAAGCCAGGGTGTTTGAAGCCGGGGTGTGTGAAGCCGGGGTGTGTGAAGCGGCATTCGGAGAGGGACAAGCAATGTCGGCAAAACCTGCAGTGAGAACTTCGATCCGGGCAACAGCAATTGGGTTCCTGGCAGGGGCCTTGAGCGCTTGCGTCAGCACGCCGCCGCCGCCGCCGCCTCAGGACCAGATGTCCAGGACCCAGGTCGAGACGGCCCCGGCCGACCTTCAGCTGCTTTGCGCCGACGCAGCCGCCAAGGCGAGCGGTGCCGACAGCAGCAAAATACTTCCGGTTTCGTCGAGCAAGATCGATTCCACAACCTATCGGGTCGAACTCGATGCCAGCGGCAAGAAGACAAGCTGCCTTGTCGATACCGAAGGCAATGTCAAATCCGTTCAGCCCACCTGATCCGCTCTGGTCGAAGGATTTTGCGGCGATCTGACGATTGCCGCGAACGTGGCGTCGGCTTCGGACGTGACGATTGGTGGCGACCAGCCGCGGCGAGGTTCAGACACTAGGAGAAAAAGCCCGGCCGACGGCAGCGTGTCTCAACCCAGCGGCATCATCGCGATTGGCAGCTTCGGGCATTCGCTGTACCATTCCTGCGCCGGTCGGCGAAATTGCGCGTTCCGGCAAGGGAGAAACGTCCATGTTACGATCAATTTCGCTCGCGGTTTTCCTGGCGGTCGTTCCTGCGGCAGCCTTTGCAAATTCATGCCCGACCATCATGGCCGCGATCGACGCGGCGTTGCCGACCGCGACGCTGGCCGAGGCCGACATGAACAAAGTCAAGGAACTGCGCGCCCAAGGCGAGAAATTGCACGCCGCCGGCGATCATGCAGGGTCGGAGGCTGCGCTCAACCAAGCCAAGTCGATGCTCGGCATATAGATGCTCCCCCTTCTCCCCCTGTGGGAGAAGGTGGCCGAGCGAAGCTCGGTCGGATGAGGTGTTCCAGCTTGGCACCAACAGAGCTCCGGCCAACACCCCTCAACCGTCTTGGCGCTGCGCGCCAATCCACCTTCTCCCACAAGGGGAGAAGGAAAGCTCTCCACCGGCAGGGCCGCGTGGGTTGGTTCACCCCAGCCCAATCCGCCTGGCGCCCTGCCGGAACATCGCCTCAGCGTCCGGCTCGAAGCGGAAGGTGCCGATGAAATCGTCGGCGCAGTAGTTCGGCAGCGTCTTGCGGATAGCGGCCGCGAAAGTGCGGGCCTCGTCAAGCCGCCCCGCCAGCGCCAGGCAGTGCGCCGCGATCGCCAGGATGATGGCATGGGCGTTGGGACGGGCGGCGGCCTTCAGCGCCCATTCGGCGGCCTCGTCAAACTGCCCGAGGCGGACATGCGCCATCGCCCTGGCGCCGAGCATGCCAAACAGCAGCGGATCGAACGGACTGAGATGGCGCGAGTGATCGGATGAACCGATCGCCGCGTTCGGATCACCCGACTGCGAGTGGACAAACGAAAGCGCGTAATGCCCGAGCGCGAAGTTCGGGCTGAGGTCCACCGCCCGTTCCAACTCGATGAGGGAGCCGTCCTGCTCGCCGCGCAACCACAGCGCCCGGCCCATGGCCCAGTGCGCGGCCGGATTGTGATCGTCGATCAGAAGACTTTGGCCGGCGGTCTCGAAGGCGAGCGCGCTTTCCTGGTCGCGGTCTCCCCAGCGCTGAAAGGCGTTCTGCCAATGGGTGAAGGACAGGCCGGCATAGGCGCGGGCGAAGGTCGGATCGAGCTTCAATGCCATTTCGAAGAAATGCCGGGCCTGCTCGTTTTCCGTGCGGGTGAAGCGATACATGTGCCAGAGGCCGCGATGGTAGGCTTCCCAGGCGTTCAGCGAGCTGGGGGCTTTCAGCATGGCGCGGTTGCGTTCGACCATCTCGATCTCGGCGGAGATCGACGAGACGATGCTGTTGCCGATATCGTCGAGGACGGCAAAGATGTCGTCGGGCCTGCGTTCGAAGGTTTCGGCCCAGACGATCCTGGCCGTGCGCACCTCGACAAGTTCGACGCTGACCGCGACACGGCCAGCCTGGCTGCGCACCGTCCCGGTGGCGACGTAGTCGACGTTGAGCCGCCGGCCGGCATCTTCCGGCGCGATGTTCTTTTCGGCCAGCGCAAAGACCGAGCCGCGGGCGATGACGAAAAAATCCCTGAGCTTGGCCAGACGGGTGATGATGTCGTGGGTGAGGCCGTCGGCCAATCCACCGCAAGAGGGGCCACCGCAAGGGCCGCCGACAGCTGCCTCCTCGACAAACGGCATTACCGCGAGCGACGCCTTGCACGGTGCAGCAACACCGGAATCGGGAAGCACAATTGACGTTTTGGCGGCTGCGGGCGACAGCGCCGGCTGCGGCCGGAGCGTTGCGGCAGGTCGTTCGCTGCGGATCGTCCGCCATGCCTCACGAACGGGTCCGAAATCGAGATCCTCCGAGGCAAATAGCTGCGCCGCCGAAGCAAGATGGTCCTCGCAGGCGGCGATCTGGCCATGCCGCGCCAGGCTTGCCAGAAGAGCCACGTGCGCGCGCGCGTCGAACGGATTGAGTTCCAGCCATTTCTCCAGATGCGCGGACATTTCGTCGGCATCCGCCGGGAGCTTGCTGACGAGCTGTTCCAGAATGGCGGCGTGCCACGAGCTGAAGCGGCGGCGTTGCGCGATCAGCCAGCTGTTGAAATGCGGGCTGCGGTCGATCTCCAGCCCGTCGAGGAAGTCGCCGACGAATAGTCTGGACAGGGCCTGCAGCCGCTCAAGATCGAGCGTCTCGATGCCCGTGGCGGCGGCCGAGGCGATATCGAAAGCGTCGACGGAAACGCCCTTCAGATCGAGCGCGACCGTGTCGCCTGATGTTTCGATCCTGTGACGATCCGGTTCGTCAAGAATGCCCCTGAGCTTGCTGAGGCACCAGCGAAGCTCGCCGCGCGGATCGTTCGGCACATCCCACAAAAGCTCGCACAGACGGCTGCGGCCGACGGCATGCGGCGCGAGCGCCAGATAGGCGAAGAGCGCGCGCAGCTTGCGCGATGCCGGCAGTTGCACGGTGGCGCCGTCACGGATGACCGTCAGCGGCCCGAGCAGCCGCACGGACAGCCCGGCCGCTGCGCCGTCCAGGCTCGATCGAGCGGATTCCACGTGCGTTTCCACGCTTGCTCCCACGCTGGCCAGTTGTCCTCTGTTTTACCATCGAAAGCGATCGAGGGCATCCGGCAACGAATTTTCCGCGCCGGTTGCCCGCATTGCCAGCTTTCCGGGCCGCGTTGACGGCAACGGACCGTATCGCGGCAAGGTCTCGAAACCTCGCCGCCCAAGCCGCCGGTTTGTAACCGGCTCGTGACAACGAACACCTCGTGACGACAACAAAAAGGGGAGAGCAGACATGTTGCAGCAACGGAAAATCAGGACCACGGCCGGTCGCGGCCGCCTGTTCGACAGCATTATCGACACGGTCGGCGATACGCCGGTGATCAGGATCAACAATCTCGGCCCCGATCATGTGACGATCTATGTGAAGGCCGAGTTCTTCAATCCGGCAGCGTCGGTGAAGGACCGGCTGGCGCTCAACATCATCGAGGAGGGCGAGCGCAGCGGCGCCCTGAAACCGGGCCAGACCGTCGTCGAGGCGACCAGCGGCAACACCGGCATCGGTCTGGCCATGGTCTGCGCGCAAAAAGGCTATCCGCTGGTGGTGACGATGGCCGACAGTTTCTCCATCGAGCGGCGCAAGCTGATGCGCATGCTGGGCGCCAAGGTGGTGCTGACGCCGCGTGCCCAGAAGGGTTTTGGCATGTACAACAAGGCGGTCGAGCTCGCCAAGGCCAATGGCTGGTTCCTGGCCCGCCAGTTCGAGACCAAGGCCAATGCCGCCATTCACGAGGCGACGACGGCGCGCGAGATCATCAACGACTTCGCCGCATCGCGGCTCGACTGCTTCGTCACCGGCTACGGAACCGGCGGCACCGTCGTCGGTGTCGGGCGCGTGCTGCGCCGCGAGCGTCCCGAGATCCGGATCGTGCTGGCCGAACCCGCCAATGCCCAGCTCATCGGCAGCGGCAAGGCGCAGGAGCGCGGCGCCGACGGCGCACCCGCCGCCAGCCATCCGGCCTTCGAGCCGCACCCGATCCAGGGCTGGACGCCGGATTTCATTCCCAACGTCCTGCAGGAGGCGGTCGACGCCAGCCTCTATGACGAGGTCGTGCCGATTGCCGGGCCCGAGGGCATCAAATGGGCCAAGGCGCTGGCCCAGAAGGAAGGGATTTTCACTGGCATTTCCGGCGGAGCCAGTTTTGGCGTGGCGCGCCAGATCGCCGAAAAAGCCGCACCCGGCTCGGTGATCCTGTGCATGCTTCCCGACACCGGCGAACGCTACATGACGACTCCGCTGTTCGACGGCATCGAAGCCGAGATGGACGCCGAGGAGATCGCGCTGTCGCGCTCAACGCCGGGCTGCCAGTTCCCGGCCGAATAATTGCGCATCGGGAGCAACGCGGATGGATGCCATGCTGAAAGCCGCCGGCACTGCCGGTATGGTTGCCGAAGAAACGCTCGATCCGGTCGACTGGGCCGACGTGCAGGCGCTGTCGCACCGGATCGTCGACGACGCCGTCGACTATCTGCGCGATGTCAGGGAACGCCCGGTGTGGCAGGACATGCCGGCGGAGGTGAGAGAATTTTTCGCAGAGCCGCTGCCGCAATCGCCTCAACCGCTGGCCCAGGTCTATGGCGAGGTCGCCCGCAACGTGATGGCCTACCCGATGGGCAACATCCATCCGCGCTTCTGGTCCTGGTACATGGGGTCGAGCAATTTCACCGGGGCGCTCGGCGATTTCCTGGCGGCGGTGCAGGGCTCCAACCTCGGCGGCGGAAACCATGCCGCCGCGCTGATGGACAGCCAGGTCGTCGACTGGTGCAAGCAGATGATGGGCTTTCCGCAATCAGCCAGCGGCACGCTGGTCAGCGGCGGCTCGATGGCCAACATCATTGGCCTGACCGTGGCCCGCAACGCCAGGGCTGGCATCGACGTGCGCGAGCATGGCGTTGCCGCCATCGACAAGCCGCTGCGTTTCTATGGCTCGGACCAGCTTCACTCCTGCCATCGCAAGGCGATGGAGGCGCTCGGCCTCGGCAACCGCGCGCTGCGCCGCATCCCGACCGATGCCGGATTGCGGATCGACATCGACGCGTTGCGGGCGGCGATCACTGAGGACCGCCAGGCGGGTTTTCGGCCGGCCTGCGTGATCGGCACGGCCGGCACCGTCAACACCGGCGCGATCGACGATCTGCAGGCGCTGGCAAGGCTGGCGGCGCAGGAAGATCTCTGGTTCCATGTCGACGGCTGCATCGGCGCGCTGATTGCCATCGCGCCGGAAAATTCCCATCGCGTTGGCGGCATCGAGCACGCCCACTCGATCGCGCTCGATCCGCACAAATGGCTGCACGCTCCGTTCGAGGTCGGCTGCGTGCTGATCAGGGATGCCTCGGCGCATCGCAGCACGTTCGCGGTGACGCCGGAATTTCTCGAATCGACGCCGCGCGGCCTCGCCTCGGGGCAGTGGCTGCATGATTTTGGCCTGCAGACGTCACGCGGTTTCAGGGCGCTGAAGGTGTGGATGGCGCTGAAGCAGCACGGCATCGAGAAATTCGGCCGCCTGATCGACCAGAACATCGCGCAGGGACATTATCTCGGCACGCTGATCGCCGCCGAACCGCTGCTGGAACGGGTCGCGCCACTGAGCATCAACATCGTCTGTTTCCGCTACCGTGGCGACGGGCTGACGGGAGAGCGGCAGAAGGCGCTCAACACCGAGATCATGCTGCGGCTGCAGGAAGACGGCATCGCCGCCCTTTCGGATACGACGGTGCACGGCCAGCATTGCCTCAGGGCAGCGATCAACAACCACCGCACCCGGCGCGACGACCTGGATTTGTTGGTGCGGGAAACGGTGCGGCTTGGGCAGGAGATTTCAAGGCCTGGCGTCGCCGGCTAAGGATCCTGGCAATCACCTCAGACAAATCACAGCGCCCAAGCGTGTGGGGTGATCGACTGTTGATGTCGGCGCTGCCCCTCACCTGCCTGCCGGCATCCTCTCCCCGTAGAACGGGGAGAGGGGCGCTTTCATTAATGGTTTCGTTCAATCACCAGCGTTACAAGAAGGGCACCGGCATTGAGGCCAGCCCCTTCTCCCCGTGTCACTATACGGGGAGAAGTGCCCGGCAGGGCGATGAGGGGCAGCGCAAACCTGAAACGATTGCCCCTGTGCCCCGCAACGAGGATCACGCCTCGAGCCAGACCTTCTCGAAATGCTGCTCCAGAGACTGATGCTGCTCGCAGCCGTGCACGCCCTTGCGGAACGTCCGGTAGACCGAGCGCCAGTAGGGCTGGATGATGATGCCGGAATCGCGCAGATTCCGCTCGATCTTGGCCATGATCTCCTTGCGCGCGCTGGCGTCGGGTGTGGCCAGCGCCTTGTCGAGCAAGGCGTCGAACTCCGGATTGGCGTAGGCGGTCTCGTTCCAGGCAGCGCCCGATCTGTAGGCCAGCGCCAGCACCTGGACGCCCAGCGGCCGGCCGAGCCACTCGGTGCAGGAGAAAGGATATTTGCTCCAGTCGTTCCAGAACGTCGCCGCCGGCAGCACGGTCCGTTTGACCTTCAGCCCGGCGTCGCGCATCTGCGCGGCGATGGCGTCGCCGGTGTTCTTCTGCCAGTCGACATCGACGGAGATGAGCTCGTATTCGTGATCGGACTTGCCGGCCTCGGCAAGCAGCGTCTTGGCTTCGTCGACATTGCGGACGGCCGGGCCGATATCGGCGTATTCGGCATGCATCGGGCCGACATGATGGTTCTCGGCCGGCTTGCCGCGGTCGTCCATGCCGATCTTCAGGATTGCGGCATTGTCGACGGCGAGCTGGGCGGCGCGCCGCACCCTGATGTCGTCATAGGGCGGATTGCCGACGTTGAAGCGCGCGACGATGGTCGAGCCGGTGGCAAGCTCGGAATTGCTCAGACCCATGGCGTCGGTCTGCGAGACGGTATCGGCGGCGGTTTCGTGGTTGGTGTCGATCTCGCCCGATTCGAAGGCCGAAAACATCGCATTGGGATCGGAGCCGTAGTCGACCCATTGGATGCCGTCGAGCCAGAAATCGCCCTTCCACCACGGCTTGTCCTTGCGGCGGACCTCGGCGCCGACCTCGGCGTCCCATGCCACCAGTTCGCAAGGTCCAGTGGTGATCGCCAGGGCCTTCAGCGGATCGCCGTCGCCGTCGTAGCTGCGGTGCATGATCAGCGCCGGATAGTCGGTCGTGCCGGCAATCAGCGAAATGTCGGGCTTCGGCAGATTGAGCCGGACGGTAAAGTCGTCGACACGTTCGATGCCGCCGTCGATCGGCTTCTTGGTGGCGGCGTCGACCAGCGCCCCCATCCGCTCGGCGACCGAATTGCCGGCAACGCTCGCATCGCACCAGCGCGTCAGGTTGTGGACGACGTCGTCGGCGTTGAAAGTGTCGCCGTTCGACCAGGTGATGCCCTTGCGGACGTGCAACGTCAGCACGCGGGCGTCGTCGCTGGTCTCCCAGCTCTCGAGCAGCCACGGCTCGAAGGTAAAATCGCGGTTCCAGCGCACCAGATATTCGTTGCAGTGGCGGGCGACATTGGACATTTCGACGCCGTCGAAGGTGCGCGGGTCCTTCCAGCCCTTGACGTTCATGGCGACGCGCAAGACGCCGCCGCGCTTCGGCTCCTGCGCCCTGGCCGGCGAGGGCGCAAGGCCGCCAAGCGCCAGCGCGCCGGCGGCGCTGACGCCAAGTGCTGCCATGGTGGCGAGATATTCGCGCCGGTTCATGCTGCCTTTTTTAAAACCGTCGGCGACGGGCTCGGCCTGCGGATGCAGCGCTCTTTCGGTCAGCATCAACTTCATCGTCGAATCCTCCCTGTCGGGGGGCCCCGGGGCCGGGGGGGGGGGGGGGGGGGCGGGCGGGCGGGGGGCGCGGGGCGCCGGCGCGGGCGATGGGGCGGGGGGGGGCGGAGGTGGGGGTGGTGGAGGAGCGTGGGGTGTTTGTGGAAACCACCAACACCCCCCCCCCCCCCGCGGGGGCGGCCCCCCCCCCCGCGGGGGGGGGGGGGGGGGGGGGGCGGGGGCCCCCCTTGGCCATAGGCGATGATAGTGCGGGATTCAGCGGGGAAGTGTTCGGGTTTCCGCAGGCGTTGTGCGCTGTTCCGCAGAAGCTTGCGCTACTGCGGCGCAGAACCTTTCGAGACGCCGGCGGGACAGCGCCCCCCTCTGCCCTACCGGGCATCTCCCCCACTTGGGGGGAGATCGGCTGTCGTCCCGGCTTTCGCCAATTTCCAACATCGCAGCAGGAGCGCAGCGCCGAAACTGCCAATCTCCCCCCTCGTGGGGGAGATGCCAAGTTTTGGCAGGGAGGGCAGGACAGAGGGGGCGCGAAGGATCGCCAGCCTTCCTGGTTCAGAGCTCGGCGTATAGCCGGGCGGCGTTTTCATAGGTGAAGCGCAAAGGCACCGAGCCCACGACCTGCCATGCATCGACCGTCTCGCCTGCCATCAATCGGCAGGCGCCGTCGGTTGTGGTGACGGCGCCGCCATAGAGCCGGTTGGCAAGGTTGAGGATGGCGGTCTGGTGCATCGCCGTGCTGCCGCTGCCGCAGGCGTCCTTGACCAGCAGCACCCGAAAGCCCGATGACACCGCATCCCTGACGGTGGCGTCGATGCAGGCCTCGGTCCATACGCCGGCAACGACCAGCCACTCGATGCCTTCAGCCTTGAGCCGGCCGGCGGCAGGGCCCGCACCGAAGGCGCTGGCCTCGGTCTTGACCAGCATCATCTCGCCGGCGACCGGCGCCACTTCCGGACAGATCGCCGTCAGCGGATCGTCCTTGTCGGAGAAGGCCGACCTGCCATTGGCATCGACCGGATGGAACCGCCGCGCCTCCCTGGTGAGATCGACGATATAGGCCGAATGGTAGAGCAGCACATCGTTGGCCCGTGCCGCCGCCTGCAGGCGCTGGACGTTGGCGAGGATGTCGGCAAAACCCTCGACCAGATAGCGCTTGTCCTGCCGGTGCTCCTCCTGGAGGTCGACGAACACCGCGGCCACCGTGCCGCGTCTGATCGAGACCGGGCCCTTCATGCGGACACCCTGAACGAAAGCATGAGCGCTGCGGCTACTCCCGAAGGTTTGCGATACCGCACCTCGATTGGTGGTGGATGCTGGGATCAAACCTGTTTCTCCAGAAAGTCGTCCTCATAGGGAAAGCGCGACAGAAGCTCGGTGCCGGTTTCGGTGACCAGGATCTCGTCCTCGAGCTTGACGCCCTCGCGTCCGCCTTTCTCGCCGATATAGCTCTCGACGCTGACCACCATGCCGGGCGCGACAAACCCGTCGCGGCCATAAGTCTCGTAGTCCATGGCGTGCGCGATGAACGGCGTCTCGCCATGCATGCCGACGCCGTGCATGACAGACGTGTAGCGCTGGTCGACGAAGCGGTCCGGGATCTTCCAGGCCTTTTCGGCAATTTCGCGAAACGCCATGCCCGGCCTGACGATCGAGATGTTGTGCTGAACCTGGTCGTGGGCCATGCGGTAGAGCGATTTCTGATAATCCGTCGGCTTGCCCGGCCCGCAGCGGAAGGTGCGCGAGAAGTCCGAATAGTAGCCGTAGCAGCCGATCGTATCGGTATCCAGCGCCAAAAGTTCGCCCGGCCTGATCTTGCGGCCGCTGGCTTCGTTGAACCACGGGTTGGTGCGCTGGCCCGAGGTCAAGAGCCGGGTTTCGATGAACTCACCGCCCTGGCGGATCACCTCGTGATACATGATGGCGAACAGGTCGTTCTCGGACACGCCGGGCTTGATCGCCTCGCGCACCGCATAGACGGCCGCCTCGGCGCCGGCCATCGATACCTGCAGGCATTTTACCTCTTCGGGCGTCTTGACCGCCCGCACGGCGAGGATCTCGCCCTGGCAATCCCGGACCTCGCAGCCGCGCTTTTCCAGCGCCAGCGCCTGCAGATGGCCGCAGCGGTCGAGGCCGAGCTTCATCGAGCCGCCGCCATGTACCTTGAGCAGCTCAGTGATCTCGTCGGCGAAGGGGCCGGCGGTCTCGTCGTCGCGGCCCGACACCGAAGACCACACCAGCTTCGACGGCCGCGCCTCGTCGATCGTGTCGAGCACCATCGAGACATGATAGCTCTGCGGATATTCGAACAGCACGATCGGCCCTTCGGTCGAGATGAAGAAGTAGCGCGTCGAGTTGCGCAGAAAATAACCGAACATGTTGCGCGAGCCGGTGGCGTAGCGCTGGTTGTAGGGGTCGAACAGCACGACGCCGCCATAGCCGGCCTCGCGCATCCAGGCACGCAGCTTCGCCAGCCGGCCTTTGCGCAGCGCGTCCGCATCGATGAAGGACGGCTCGGTGTCGGACAGCCACATGCCGCCGGCCGGATCGGCCGCCGCCGGGTGGCGCATACGGTCCTTGAAGTCGACGTCCTCAGTGCTGTCGGGGTCGAAAACGACGATGCTCACGGGTGCCTCCTGGAAGCGGGGAAGATGAGCCATGCACAGCGAAGAGGCTGTGCGGGATACCGCAGATGTTGTGCGGGATGCCGCCGGGATCGTCCCGTAGTGCTCTACGGCGCCCCCCTCTGTCCTGCCGGACATCTCCCCCACGAGGGGGGAGATTGGCAGCTTCGGCGTTCCGCTCATTCCTGCAACGTTGGCGATCGGCGAAATCAGCGGTGACAGCCGATCTCCCCCCAAGTGGGGGAGATGGCCGGCAGGCCAGAGGGGGGCGCTGTCCCGCCAACGTCCAAAAAGACCTAATGCCTGCGCGCCACCTTCGGCGCATGCCCATGCTCTTCCCTGAACGCCCGCGCAAAGCTCGACATCGAAGCAAAACCGCAGGCGAGCGCCACGTCGCGCACCATCAGTGTCGAATGCGCCAAAAGGTCGGCGGCGCGCTTCAGCCGCAGGCGGCGGTAATAGCCGTTGGGCGAGACGCTGAGCTCGGAGCGAAAGTTTCGTTCGAGCTTGTCGGAGGAGACGCCGAGCTTTTCCGCCAGCGCCGCCATGCCGAGCCGCTCCTCGACCGCGTCCTCCATGATGGCGATGGCCGACAGCACCAGTTCGTTCTGGACGCCGGTGCGTAACCGCAGCGGCATCAGCTTGCGGTCGACGCTGGAGCGCAGCGGGCTGTGCACGAACCATTCGGCGACGCCGGCCGCGAGCTCGGCGCCATAGTCTGATGTGATGATCTCCAGCATCATGTCGAGGCTGCCGACGCCGCCGGCCGAGGTGAAGCGCTTGCGGTCGATGACATAGAGATCGCGCCTGAGCTCGATGTCCGGAAACGCCTCGGTGAAGGCCGCCTGACTGGTCCAGTGCAAGGTGCAGGCATGACCGTCGAGCAGGCCGGCCCGCGCCAGGAAGAAAGCGGCATCCGCCACCGCGCCGATATTGGCGCCGCCGCGCAGGCTCCTGCGGATCCAGCTCACCGCGTCTTCGGCCACGAGATGATCGGCATCGCCGCCCGAGCAGACGACGATGCGGTCGACCTTCGGCGCATCGCCGGCGAAAAAGCCGGGCTGGATGACGACCCCGTTCGAGGCTGCGACCGGGCCTTCAGCGGCGCCGACGATGATCCAGCGGTAGCATTCTTTCTTGGCCAGCACGTTGGCCGCGCGCAACGGCTCGATGACCGAACTGAACGCCATCATCGGAAAGCCGGGGAAGACCAGCACCGCGAAGGTGAGCGGGGCGTCGGTGGCTATCGGCTGGTGGCGCTCGCGAATGGTCATGGCTTGAACCGGCCTGTCGGCAATTGCAGGGAAGGCCACAATTCCGCCGGATGCCACTCAGGTCAACGGGCGGTTGGGTCAGTTTGAAAATTCCATCGCGCCTAGGCGTTGTCGCCTATCGGCCGAACTCCTAAATGCTTGCCGTAGCATTGGAGATAGTGACGGTCGCACTGCGCGGCCCGTATAAGAAGCGAGTTTAGGTCGCTAAAATTAGCTTCTTGACCTGTTTACGGTCTTCCGGCGACCATTGCTTCGGGTCTTCCCCGTGAGCGATCGCGCCGTGAAGCTCGACGTGCTTCATCACTTCCGCCTCGGTCTCTGCCGTGAACATCGCTGGACAGGCGGCGTTTCCCGGATAATCCCTGCAACGATACGAGTAAGCCATGACTTTCCCTCCAGGTTGCCCCGATAGCAAAGCGAGGGTACGTCGCCTTTGTCAATTCACAGTTGGATGCGCCAGTCAGCCGGGAAATTTCAAACTGACGCCACTATCCAACAGGGCACGGACCCCCCTTCAACCCCCCAGCGCCTGATCCAGATCCGCGATCAGATCGTCGCCATCCTCGATACCCGCCGACAGCCGCACCAGCGAATCGGAAATCCCGATTTCCGCGCGTTTTTGCGCCGGGATCGAGCCGTGCGTCATCAGTGCGGGGTGCTCAATCAGGCTTTCGACGCCGCCGAGGCTTTCGGCCAGCGTGAACAGTTGCGTGTGCTCGAGGAAGCGTTTGGTGCCGGCGAGGTCGCGGTCGAGCTCGACCGTGATCATGCCGCCGAAGGCGTGCATCTGCTTTCTGGCGATGGCGTGCTGCGGATGGCTGGGGAGACCGGGATAGATAACGCGGCGGATGTCGGGACGGCGCTCCAGCCAGTGCGCGATCTTCTGGCCGTTCGACGAATGGCGCTCCATCCTCAGCGCCAGCGTCTTGAGGCCGCGCAGCGCCAGAAAACTGTCGAACGGTCCGGAAATGGCGCCGATGGCGTTCTGCAGGAATTTCAGCCGGTCGGCGAGATCCTTGTTGTCGCCGACCACGGCGACGCCGCCGACCATGTCGGAATGGCCGTTGAGGTATTTCGTCGTCGAATGCACCGATATGTCGATGCCGAGCTCCAGCGGCCGCTGCAGGTAGGGGCTGCAAAAGGTGTTGTCGGCGACCGAGAGCACGCCTTTGCGCCTGGCCAGGGCTGCGACCGCTTCGAGATCGACGACACGCAGCAGCGGATTTGTCGGCGTCTCGACCCAGAGCAGCTTGGTTTCCGGGCGGATCGCCGCTTCGACCGCGGCCAGATCGGTGAAGTCGACGAAGTCGACCTGCAAATTGGCCGAGCGCTTGCGCACCCGCTCCAGCAGCCGGAACGTGCCGCCATAGATATCATCGGTGGCAACGACATGGGCTCCGGAATCGAGCAGTTCGAAGATCGTGGCGATCGCCGCCAGCCCCGAGGCGAAAGCGAAGGCGGCTGCGCCGCTTTCGAGATCGGCCACCGCGCGCTCGAAGGCAAAGCGGGTCGGGTTCTGGCTGCGGGCATATTCAAAACCCTTGTGCACGCCCGGGCTCTGCTGGCCGTAGGTCGAGGTCGCATAGATCGGCACCATCACCGCGCCGGTCGTCGGGTCGTGGCTCTGGCCGCCATGGATGGTGCGCGTCGAGAAGGCCAGGCGGTTGCTGCCCGATACGGTGGCTTTGATGGTCATCTTGCGCGGCGCCTCAGATGGTTGATCAGGTCGATGCGGGTAATCAGGCCGATGAATTCGTCGCCGTCGAAGACGATGGCGACCTCGTTGCGGTCGAACACCGGCAGCAGCGCGTCCAGCGTCTGGCTGGCCTGCAGCGTGTGCAGATTGGAAGTCATCGCCGTGCGCACCGGGGCCTTGAAACGGTCCCAGCGGCTGTCATAGGGGCCTTCGACGTGGGCGAGGATATCGCTTTCGTCGACGATGCCGACCAGCTTGCCGTCGTCCAGCACCGGCAGCTGCGAGACGTCCGAACGGCGCATGCGGCCATAGGCGTTGAGCAGGCTTTCGTCCGGGCCGACAGACACGATGTCGCCGGTGCGGTGCGTGCGCATCACCAGGTCGCGCAGATCGCCATGCTGCTCGTGCTCGGCGAGGCCCTGCTCGATCAGCCAGAAATCGTCGAACACTTTCGACAGATATTTGTTGCCGCTGTCGCAGACGAAGGTGACGACCCGCTTCGGCACGGTCTGCTCGCGGCAATAGCGCAGCGCTGTCGAAAGCAGCGTGCCGGACGACGAGCCGGCGAGAATGCCCTCCTTGGAAAGCAGGTCGCGCACCGCCAGCATGCTCTGCTTGTCGGTGATCGAGTAGGCCTTCTTGACCAGCGACAGATCGGCATTGGGCGGGACGAAATCCTCGCCGATGCCCTCCACCGTCCAGCTGCCGGCCTCTTGCATCTTGCCGGTCTTGATCAGGGGCGCCAGCACCGAACCGACCGGATCGGCGAGAATCATCTCGGTTTTCGGCGAGATTTTTGCGAAATAGCGGCCAAGCCCGGTCAGCGTGCCGCCCGAGCCGACGCCGACGACCACTGCATCGACGTCACCGTCGAGCTGCGAATAGATCTCCGGACCGGTCGTGGTTTCATGGGCGTCCGGGTTGGCCGGATTGGCGAACTGGTTGGCATAGAAGGCGCCGGGCAGCTCGGCGGCGATCTTTTCGGCCATGTCCTGATAGTATTCGGCGTGGCCCTTGCCGACATCGGAACGGGTCATGCGCACTTCCGCGCCGAGCGCCCGCAAATGCTGGATCTTTTCGCGTGACATCTTGTCGGGCACGACCAGGATAATGCGATAGCCCTTGGGGATGCCGACCTGGGCGAGGCCAAGGCCGGTGTTGCCGGCGGTCGCCTCGACAATGGTGCCGCCGCGCTTCAGCCTGCCCTGTTTTTCGGCGTCGGCGATCATCGACAGCGCAATGCGGTCCTTGATCGAGCCGCCGGGGTTCTGGCTTTCGAGCTTGATGAACAGCCGGCACTTGCCGATGTCGAATTTGGTCAGCTCGACAACCGGCGTTTGCCCGATCAGGTCGAGAACCGATGCATAGGGCGGACGCAGGCGGGACATTGCCCTGTCCGGGAGGGCGCTCTTGTGCACGCTCATGCTGATGCTCCATGGTCAAGCGACCGCCTTGGGCAGGCTGTCAGCCTATCTTCTTTTCCAGCCGTTTGCAGTCTGAAAGAAGATAGATCGTGCCAATCCATTGGCCAGACGGGGAATGGGATTCCGGTGGGGCCGCTCCGTCACGCCAATCACGATAAGGTCGCGGGACAGCACCCCGTAGAGCGCCGACCTCACCCAAGCAACCGCTTCCCCAGCCTTGCACATTGCACGCGAATATCCGGTATGGCGTCGATCTCGAAGAAGGTGCCGCGCGTCAGCGGCCCGACCGCCAGGATCTTGGCCGAGACGGTGCCGTCGCTGGCGATGACCTCGCAATTGTCCGATACGTCGAGGCCAAGCCGCAGCGGATCCGGCCGGGCCAGCCCGCGGTCGACCAGCGACCGCACCACGCTGTTCGACGTTGTCGAGATGTCCCTGGCGATGCCGGTGCAATCGTAGATGCGGGCGACGTCGAACGTCTCGATGTTTTGCGTGTGGCGCGACTGGACCTGCACGCTGAATTCGTCGCCCGCCGTGATGCCGACGACGCGCCCGGCGACAAGCCGGATGCGGCCCGACTGCACCGCCTCGGTGACACGGGCATAGACTTCCGGCGCCATGCGATGGCGGTGGATGTCCCACCACGCCTTGGTGTGCTCGACAAAGCGGCGCTTGGCCGAAGACGGCCAGTTCTGCCAGATCTTCTGGTTGAACGGCCTGAGACCGTCGACGACGTCGCGCCAGTCGATGCCGGCCTTCTGGTTTTCCCGGATCAGGTCGCGAAACCAGCCGACGAAATAGGAGAGCTGGGTGCCGAGCGGAATGTCGGCGACGTCGAGCTTGATCGGATTGCCCTTGCGATGCGGCGAAGGCAGCAGGCCGCGCCGCGACACCGCGATGATCTCGCCGCGATGGCCGCGTTGTTCGAGCGACAGGAAGGCATCGACCATGCTCAACCCCGTGCCCAGCACCAGGACCCGGGCTTCCCCGTCGAGCACGGTGTCGGCCTCCGATCCCATCCTGATCGCATGGCCGTGGCCGGCACCTGGCTCCTCGTCATGTCCGGTCGCCAGCACGGCAAGGTGGGCGACGACGCTGGTACCGTTGGCCAGCGCCACCTCGACCCCGGACCCGGTCGGCGAGATCGACAGGCTCTCCTCGCGGATCAGGCGAAGACGCCCCGTCTCGCGAGCCTCGAGCTCGTCCAGTAGTTCCTTCAGATAGCGGGCGTAGACGCTGCGCGGTGCGTAGACCGGCGCCTGCTCTGGCGTTGCCAGGCCGCGCTCAAGCAGCCAGCGCCAGAAATTGCCGGGGTCGTCGGCATGGGCGCTCATGCCGGCCGCGCTGACATTCAGCACATGCGCCGACAGCAGCGTGGAATAGGCGATGCCCTGGCCGAAATGCGGCCGCTTTTCAATCAGCGTGACACGCAGATCGGGATTGGGCGACTTCAACAGATGCGCGGCAAGGACGACGCCGCTGGCGCCGCCGCCGACGATAATGATCGAACTTGGGACAATCGAATTTGCGCGGCCGGTCATGCGCGCACCAAGTGCCTGAGGAGCCGTCCGTTCCGGCTCAGGCCTGGATTTTCAACGCAGCCGAAAGGTCGTCGTCGCCGGCGATATCGCGCATCTCGGCGAGGCTGCGCTGATCCAGCACCTCGGCGATCGCTTGCCGGACCTCCAGCATCAGATGTCGGACTTGGCATGTCGCCTCGTTGCAGTCTTCACAGCGCTGATACCGGGTGCGGCTGGCGCAGGGAATTGGGGCAAGCGGCCCGTCGAGCACGCGCACGACGTGGCCGATCTTGATTTCATCCGCCGGCCGCGCCAGGCGGTAACCGCCCTCCTTGCCCTTGCGGCTCTGGACAAAACCGGCATTGCGCAGTTCGCCGAGGATGGCGTCGAGAAATTTCTTCGGGATGTTGTTTCCGGCGGCGATATCGCCGACGAAGGCGAGCTGACCATCCGGCAGCCGCGCCAGATGGACGAGCGCCTTGAGGCCGTACTTGCCCTTTTTTGTGAGCATAGACCGAACGTTTCTCTGTCATGCGATGACGAAGGGCCACCGGTTGCGAAACGCCTGGAGTGCGTCCCCACCGCGTCCGCGTCCAGGCTTTCAAGACACATAAATTCTAGTGACATAATATACAAGACGGGCACCATTGATTTTGCTTGATTTTCAAGCCGCTGCGACGACTTGCCGGACGTTCTTTCCTCCTGAAGCCGCGAGGCACGCCAATGGCGACAGCCGGCGCTCGGCACTCATGCGGGTGATCGCCGCGATATGGACATCCTCATCGTTCTCCAATTCCTGTAATGTCGATAAGACTACTATACTTAGCCGCGATACAGGAACCGGTTTTCAAATCGTCGGCCATTCGCAGCATTCATTTGCCGAAGCTGCGCGCAAAACAGGAAATGGGTGTTTGCGGCGGGCCGCGCATTCGCCGGTCGACCGAAACGCCGCCAGGGCCGTTCGAGTGTCAGGGGAGCGAACGGTTCGCCCACACCAGCCCGCCCAGGCCAACCAGCGCGGTGACGATGCCGATATAGAGCCATTGCGACTGGCCGGTCATGAAGCTGCCGCCGACGAGGCCGATGCCCTGCAGCGACCACAGCGCACCGATGGCGAGCACAATCAGCGCCAGCAGATTTTTGATCAATCTCATCGTCGGAATTCCTTTCCCAAGTCGATCGCCAATTCCGCCATGACCGCGATGGCAAGGCGAAAGGAAGCGACCCGATCGCTGTCACATCTACTTGCATAATAAAGCCGGGGTCTTGCCGGAAACGCCCCGGTACTGGTGCGAAGACCACCAGACATACATCGGCGCAATCCCGACATTCCATGACAGACTGTTTCGCGCCGACTCCAAACGTGTACTATTGTCATGGAACCGCCAGACGACTGCCGCATTTGGTGCCACATTCCATCCGTAACGGCCGGGTCTGTCAAACGGAGCCCCTTGCCGCAGATGAAGAAACCCAACCGGACCGCGCTTGTCGCGGCGGCGATAGCGGCTGGCCTGATGGTCGGCGCATCCACCTCCCCTGCCGCCGCACAATGCGGCCGCGCCTCCTGGTACGCGCTGACCTCGAAGACCGCTTCCGGCGAGCGGATGAACCCGTCGGCGCTGACCGCCGCGCACCGCACCTTGCCGTTTGGCACCAGGCTAAAGGTCACCAACCGCAAAAACGGCCGCAGCGTCGTCGTGCGCATCAACGACCGCGGCCCGTTTATCAAGGGTCGCGTGATCGACCTGTCGAAGGGCGCCGCGGGGCGGCTCGGCTTCATCAGCTCAGGCCATGCTGCTGTGTGCACCGACCGCGTGTGAATGGCCGCGCCGCTTTGCGGCCAGGCGGATGAGGGGCAGCGCAAACCTGAAGCGATTGCCCTTGCTCTCCGGCACCTTTCGCAGCTGCACAATAAGCCGGCTGCCGCCGTTCAAAACCGATTTTCAACGCCTTAGACAAAAGTATAAGCATAAATCAATTCAATTGACGTATTGCATCGCAGCAGTTTGTTGTTAACCTTTGCGCGAGAGATTCAAGGCTCGGCACTGCTGTCGTCCCTTCGGTCGCAGCAGCGGAGTTCTCAATGTTCTACCAGCTCTACGAGTTGAACCACGCCGCGGTGCAGCCGGCCCGCGTCTATGCCGATGCGGTGCGGATGTTCTACACCAATCCGCTCAATCCGTTTGCGCACACGTCCTGGGGCCGCTCGGTCGCGGCGACGGCCGAATTGTTCGAGCGCACGACGCGCCGCTACAGCAAGCCCCAGTTCGGCCTGACCAAGACCGTCGTCGACTGGAAAAGCGTCGCTGTCACCGAAAAGACGGTGTGGTCGCGGCCGTTCTGCAATCTGCTCCGTTTCGAGCGGGCGGTTCCCGCCGGCCGCCGGCCTGATCCGAAGCTGCTGATCGTGGCGCCGATGTCCGGCCACTACGCGACGCTGCTGCGCGGCACGGTCGAGGCGATGCTGCCGCATGCCGACGTTCACATCACCGATTGGGTCGACGCCCGCATGGTGCCGATCAGCGAGGGCAGCTTCGACCTCGACGACTATATCGACTACATCGTCGACATGCTGCATGCGCTGGGCCCCGACACCCATGTCATGGCGGTGTGCCAGCCGTCGGTCCCGGTGCTGGCGGCGGTGGCGCTGATGGAAACGCGGGGCGACCCGTTCGTTCCCTCGACGATGACGCTGATGGGCGGGCCGATCGACACCCGCCGCAATCCGACTGCGGTCAACCTTCTGGCCGAGGAAAAGGGCACCGACTGGTTCCGCGACAACGTCACCATGCAGGCGCCATGGCCGGTGCCGGGCTTCGGCCGCGAGGTCTATCCCGGCTTCCTGCAGCTTTCGGGCTTCATGAGCATGAATCTCGACCGCCACATCATCGCCCACAAGGACTTCTTCATGCACCTGGTGAAGCATGACGGCGACAGTGCCGAGAAGCACCGCGACTTCTACGACGAATATATGGCGGTGATGGATCTGACAGCGGAGTTCTACCTGCAGACGGTCGACACCGTGTTCGTACGCCATGCTCTGCCCAAGGGCGAAATGATGCATCGCGGCGTCGCCATCGATCCCGCCGATATCCGCAATGTTGCGCTGTTCACGGTCGAGGGCGAGAACGACGACATTTCCGGCCTCGGCCAGACCCAGGCCGCGCACGACCTCTGCATCAACATCCCCGCGGACAGGCACGCCCACTACATGCAGCCGGCGGTCGGCCATTACGGCGTCTTCAACGGCTCGCGCTTCCGCTCCGAAATCGTGCCGCGCATCGTCGACTTCATCACCAGCTATGGCCGCCAGACCCGCGTTGCGGTGAGGCCGAAGCTGGTTCGCACCGCCAAAAAGTAAAGATGTCCCGGATGGCAGCCGCCGTTCAAGTCGACCTGTTGCACAATAGCCGCGCTTTCGGCGTCGCGGGTAACCATATCGCAAAACTGGCCGTTGGTATAATTGACAGGGACTGTAGATCGCCCTTAACGTTTCATTAACAACAAGGGACGAGGGGGACAATGATTTCCTCACCAATGGCGAGAGGGCTGCGCGTGTGCGCCCTGTTAGGGCTGGCACTTGCGACAGGCTGGTCTACGGCGGCTTCGGCGGCCGGGCCAATGGCAACCGGCGGCCCGACATCGCAGCCGATCGGCCATTACGATTTCTGCAAGACCAGTCCGGCCGAATGCTCGATCCACCCGGGCAATCTCGCCCCCGCCTCCATGACAGGCGCGCTCTGGCGCAAGATTCTCAGCGTCAACGCCAGGGTCAACAACGCCGTCAAGCCGATAAGCGACATCGATATTTACGGCAAGGACGAGGTCTGGGCCTACCCCGTCAGGGGCGTTGGCGACTGTGAGGACTATGTCCTGGAAAAGCGCCGCGAATTGAACCGCTTGGGCGTGTCCTATGCCAATCTTCTGATGACCGTCGTGCGCAAGCCGGACGGCGAGGGCCATGCCGTGCTGACCGTGCGCACAAGCAAGGGCGACTACGTCCTCGACAATCTCGACGGAAAGGTCCGCTCATGGGACCGGACCGGCTACCGCTTCCTCAAGCGGCAGGCGATCGACAATACCGGTCGCTGGGTGTCGATCCGTGATGGCCAGCCGGTTCTGGTCGGCGCGGTCCAGTAAGGTTTTTGCAAGCGACCACTGGATCGCTGCGTTTCGCGTTACCTGTTCCAGGCGTTTGCGCTGCCCCTCACCTGCCTGCCGGCATCCTCTCCCCGTATAGGGACGGGGAGAGGGGTGCTGTCATTGACGATTTCGCCAATCGCCGGCGTTGCAGGCCACGTTCGCGATCAGCCTCTTTCTCCCCGTTTACGGGGAGAAATGCCCGGCAGGGCAATGAGGGGCGGCGCCAACATCGACAATTGATCGCCTCCACACGAGTCGGGCAAACCCTACGTCCGCCCCAGCGCGGCGCGGATCGATGCGGTGATGCGGCGAAGCTCCGCCTCGTCTAGTTTTTCGATGTTTTCGGCCAGGACATTGGCAAGCTCGGTGGCGGCGGGGCTGAGGCCCGACGTGTCGAGTTTTACCCGCGGGTGCGAGGTCTCGGCCAGCCGCGCCAGTTCTTCGGCATCGTCCCAGATGACATTGAAATAGCCGATGATCTTCTGGATCAGCGTCCAGGTCGGCGCGCCGCGGCGGCCGTGCTCCAGCGCCGACAGATAGGCGGCGCTGACGCCGATCGCCCTGGCCATGGCCTTTTGGCTGACGCCGCGTTCGCTCCGCAGGGCGCGAAGCTTTTCGCCGAACGGGGTCACAAGTCCATCCTCGTCGGGTGCACCCTCATGCGCGCATCCGCATCAGCGCGTGCGCCGCAGGCGGATATAGAGCGCGCCCGAGCCGCCATGCTTGCGGGCGGCGTGGTCGTGGCTGGAGACCAGCGGTCTGAATGCGGGTGTCGACAGCCAGGCCGGCACGGCGCGCCGCAAGATGCCGTCGCCGCCGGACGAGGAGCCCTTGCCGGTGATCACCAGCACATAGCGGATGCCGCCGGCATGCGCCCGGTGCAGGAAGGAGAACAAAAGCGAATAGGCTTCGTCCTGGCTCAGGCCGTGCAGATCGACGCGGCCTTCGATCGGCAGCCGGCCCTTCGACAGTTTTTCCAGCGTCGGCTCGTCGAGCGCATGCGAAACATGCTGCGTCCTGGCTTTCGTGGCCGCAGCAGGAGCCATCGCCTGGTCGCGCAGCATTGGCTTGGTGTCATCAGCGATGTCCGGGCCAATATCCGGGATGTCGACGGCGGACTTGCCCTTCAGCGGCTTGGCAGTGCGCGCTACCAGGTTCCACAGCACCCGGTCGTCCTCGCTCAGCCTGTCGATGCGCCGGGTCATCGGCCCGCTCCCGGCACAAGCCGACGCGGGATCAGCGCGTAGAAATCGGCGGGGTTGCGGACAACGCCGGCGATCTCGCCGGCCGCATCTCCCGTACCAGTGAACAAATCGCCACGCGCCTGGCCGGTGATCGCCGAGCCGGTGTCCTGCGCGATCATCAGCCGCCGGAACGGCTTGTTGTCGAAAGCGGCCAGCGACGGCCCATCGATGTAGAACGGCGTGCCGAATGTATGCAGCAGACGGTCGACAGCGACGGAGCGGCCCGGCGTCAGCGGCACCTTTGCGGCAGCGATCGGCCCGAGTTCCGGGTCGTCGGCCGCCGCCGCCTCGCTGGCGGAAATCTCGCGGAAAAAAATATAGGAGCGGTTGCGCCACAGGATCTCGTCGATGCGTTGCGGATGCGCCTTGAACCAGGCGCGGACCGACCGCATGGTCACCGCTTCCAGCGGGATTTCGCCTAGCTCACTCAGGATCTTGCCCGGTCCGGTAAAGCGCTGGCCGGATTTGGCGGCATAGGTGACGCGGCAAAGCCGGCCGTCGGTCATGGTGAGCCGCGCAGAACCCTGTACGTGGATGAAGAAGGCATCGACCTTGTCGGCGAGCCAGGCGATTTCCAAACCCTTGCCAGCCAAACCCTTGACGAGCGCGCCGCGCTCGATCTCGCCGCGGTCGAAATACTCGACCGGTCCGTCCGGCGTGGCGCGGCCGAAGGCGAGATAGGGATCCATACCGACCGGCCGGTTGGCGCCGTCGATGTCGACGAGATCGGCCGGACGTGACAGCAGCGGCACCGTAAATCGTTCGGTTCGCACCGGCGAAGCGTCGACCACCGGTTCATAGAAGCCGGTGACGAGGCCGGCGCCGCCGCTTTCCGCCGCTATGTGCGCCGGGATGAAATGCCGCTCGAAGAAGGCGCGGGCTTCGCGCCGGTCGGTTGGCGACACGGTGCGGGCTGCAGCATAGGCCTCGGCGAAGGCATTGAAGTCGACACCGAGCCCGCCGGAGCGATAGGGTTTCGCCAGGACATGAAAAGCCGAACGCCGGAAAGCGGCGAACGCAGCCAGATGGTCGTCCTTGTCCCAGCCGGGCAGATCGACAAAGGATTTTTCGCGGAACGCCTGAGAAAGCGACACGACAGACCCCGCCGTGGTCCGGGCTCAGTCTTCTTCTTCGGTGGCGACGAGCTTCCAGTTCGGGTCGCGCGAGCGCGTATCGCGGGCGAAGGTCCAGACGTCCTTGACCTCGGCGACGGTTTCGGGATCGCCGTCGATGACGGCGCCGGCCTTGTCGCGCGTTGCCGAAATCAGTTCGCTGACGATGCGCAGCGTGATATGCGCCTCGCTGCCCTTCATCTCGGCGGAAACGATGTCGGCCTTGTCGATGCCGACGAAGGAGGACTGGATCTTTTCCGACTTCGCCTCGCGGTCGCCGATCGCCGCGACAAAGCCGTCATAGACCTCGCGCGACAACAGGTTCTTCAGCGTCTTGCGATCGCCATCGGCATAGGCCATGACGATCATCTCATAGGCCATCTTGGCGCCGTCGACGAAGGTCTTGGGGTCGAATGCCGGATCATTGTCCTTGATCGCGCGCAGGCCCTTGTTGAGATCGGTGTCAGGCTTGGCGAAGGCGTCGATCGCCGCATAGGCGTCGATTGCCGGCTCTCCCGGCGCTCGCTTGCGCGGCAGCGAGACCACATTCTCGGGTTTTTGGGCGTCGTCGCGGGTGCGGCCCGCCGTATAGGGATCGAACGGCGGGCGCTCGCTGCCGGTGCGGCGGCCGAGCACATTGCGCAGCTGGAAAAAGATCACAACCGCCGCAACCAGAAAGAAAATCGTGCCGAAGTCGAAGAATCCCATATCTTCCGCCAATCAATCCCTACTCCGGCCGGACCGCCCGGCCAGGCAATGGCTGCGGTCGCATAGCGTTCAACATCCAAAGCATATAGAACGCAAGCTGCAATCATTCAAATTAAAGGCAGCCATACCTATCTAAAAGGTTCAGTGCCAGCGGCGATTGCCCGCCTGCCGGCAAAACATCGAAACGATCGGTCAAGATTTGCGCATTTCGCTGCTTCCCCTGTTCATCCTCGCGCTTCCGCTGCTGGAGATCGCCGGTTTCGTCATTGTCGGCCGCCAGGTCGGCGCCCTGGCGACGGTCGGCCTGGTGCTGGCTTCGAGCATCGCCGGCGCGCTGTTGTTGCGATACCAGGGGTTCGGCGTCATGTCCCGGGTCCGTGCCGAAATGGACGCCGGACGTGATCCAAGCCGTCAGCTCGCGCATGGCGCCATGATCGTGCTGGCGGCGATCCTGCTCATCATTCCCGGCTTCATCACTGACATTTTAGGCATTCTGCTGCTGCTGCCGCCGGTCCGCGACCTCGCCTGGCGCCGGCTGAAAGGCCGCATCGTGATGGCCACCAGTTTCGGCACCGGCGGATTCCGGGCCCGGCAACGCGACAAGACCATCGACCTCGACGACAGCGACTATTCGCGCGGCGACGAGCACGGCCCCGATCCCAATTCCCCCTGGCGCCGCCTCAAGGACGAGTAGATCGCCTCAAGGACGAGTAGCCCGGCGCGGCTCTTTCCTTGTCCCCTTGTGGGAGAAGGTGGCCTCGCGAAGCGAGGTCGGATGAGGGGTGTTCCAGCTTGGCACCGACGGCGATCCTTCCAACACCCCTCAACCGTCTTGGCGCTGCGCGCCAATCCACCTTCTCCCACAAGGGGAGAAGGGAAAGCAAAGCCGCGCAAACCTTGTCTTGTCATGCCGGCCATGGTAGCGAACGCCCGATTTCAATCCGGTCAGCAACGCTGCCGAGGCAAAAGGACAAAGGCTTATGGCCAGCAAAGACGACGCGCCGACCGGCGCGGCCAGTGGCAACGGCGACGCGACGCAGCCTTCGCTCAACGTGCTTGCCCAATATGTGAAGGACCTTTCCTTCGAAAGCCCCGGCGCGCCGAACTCGCTGCGCGGCCGCGACAAGGCTCCCGGCATCGCCATCAACGTCAATGTCAACGCCAACCCGCTTTCGGATAAGCAGTTCGACGTCAATCTTACGCTGAACGCCAAGGCGTCCTTCGACAAGGAAGTGCTGTTCAACGTCGAGCTGGTCTATGGCGGTGTGTTCGCCATCAGCGGCTTTCCGCAGGAGCACATGCTGCCGTTGCTGTTCATCGAATGCCCCCGGCTGCTGTTCCCGTTCGCCAGGCAGATCATCGCCGAGGCGACGCGCAATGGCGGCTTCCCGCCGCTGATGCTCGATCCGATCGATTTCGCGCAGATGTTCCAGCAGAAGCTGGCCGAGGACCAGGCCGCCAGCAAGGTCAAGGCGAGCTGAGGCGAGTGCTCGGTGACGTTTGAAAAACCCGGCCTCGCGCCGGGTTTTTCTTTGGGATGCGGCGGGACAGCGAAGGATCGCTACGGGTCGGCTGATCCTGAACGCCCCTGCCGCTCCGCCAAAATCGCTATGCCGCAGAACTCGCTTCCGGGGCGACGCGCAGCCAGAGCGCCTTTTCGCCTAATGTGCCGACCATGCTCGCGTGCGCGGCGCGCTCTGCTTCGGTCAGGCGAGACGGCAGCGCTATCGGCCGTGCAGCGATGCTGATGTCGATGTCGTCGACGTTTCTCCTGCCGCTGGCCGGCGCCGTGGCACTGTCGAGGATGAGTGCCGCCTGCTTGCCGCCGATGAGCTCGATATAGACCTCGGCCAGCAATTCCGAATCGAGCAAGGCGCCGTGCTTGGTGCGGCGGGCATTGTCGATGCCGTAGCGCCGGCACAGCGCGTCCAGCGAATTGGGCCCCATCGGATGCTTGCGGCGCGCCAGCGCCAGCGTGTCGACGACAAGTCCGGGGTCAACGACCGGATGGCCAAGCCGGCCGAATTCGACATTGAGGAAAGCGATATCGAAAGTCGCATTGTGGGCGACCAGCTTGGCGCCGTCGATGAAGGCAAGGAACTCCTCGGCGATGTCGCTGAAGGTCGGCTTGCCCATCAGGTCGGCGGCGCTGATGCCATGAACGGCCTGTGCCTCGGCATGGATCGGTCGCCCCTGCGGATTGAGGTAATGGTGGAAGGTGCGGCCGGTCGGGAAACGGTTGACCAGCTCGATGCAGCCAAGCTCGATGACGCGGTCGTCGCGGAAATCAAGGCCGGTGGTTTCCGTATCGAAGATGATCTCGCGCATCGAATCAGTCCGTTGGGTCCGGCGTTAGTCCAGCCGAATCATGATGGGAACAAATTGGCAACATATTACGCCGGGCGCAAGCGCCGTTAAGCAGGCTTGCCGGCTTTATCCCCGACCAGTTTCGCGACTATCGCATTGACCGCCTCGCGCGCCGCATCAAAACCTTGACCGGTGTCGATGATGAAATCGGCGCGCTCACGCTTTTCGGCGTCGGGAACCTGCCTGGCCAGGATCGACGCCAGTTTCTCCTCGCTCATGCCCGGCCGCGCCAGCACGCGGGCGCGCTGGATGTCGGGCGACGCGGTGACGACCACGATCTTGTCGACACGGTCGCGGCCGCCGGTTTCGAACAGTAGCGGGATGTCGAGAACGACAAGCGGCGCGCCGGCGGCCCGGTGTCTGGCCAGGAAAGCGTCGGCGTCGGCGCGGACCAGTGGGTGGATGATCGCTTCCAGCCGTTTCAGTGCAGCTGCATCACCGAGCACCCGCTCGGCCAGCCTCGTGCGATCGACGGAGCCGGATTTCGCCGTTCCGGGAAACGCCGCCTCGACCAGCGGAGCCGCCTTGCCGGCGTAGAGGCGATGCACCGCCTCGTCCGAATCGTGGACAGGCACGCCGGCCTCGGCAAACATCCTGGCCGTCGTCGACTTGCCCATGCCGATCGATCCGGTGAGGCCGAGCACGATCATGTTTTTTTACTCCCTGGCGCCGAGATCGGCGACGATCATCTGCCGCAATTCGGCAGTGACCTCAGGCCTGATGCCGAACCAGCGCTCGAAGCCGGGCACCGCCTGGTGCAGCAGCATGCCGAGCCCGTCGACGGCTTTCAGGCCGCGCGCCTTGGCGGCGGCCAGCAACGGCGTTTCCAGCGGCACATAGACAATGTCGGTGACGATGGCATGGTCCGGCAGTCTGGCCGGATCGGCGGACAGGCCTTCATTGCCATGCATGCCAAGCGCTGACGTGTTGACCAGCAGGCCGGCATCGGCAAGCAGCTCGCGGGTCGCCGCCGTGCCGTGGGCCGAGACCCCGGCGCCGAAGCGGTGGCGCAGCTCCTCGGCTCGGGCGAGCGTCCGGTTGACGATGCGGATGTCACTGATGCCGCGCTGCTTGAGCGCATGGATGACCGCGCGGGCGGCGCCGCCGGCGCCAAGCACCACCGCTGGGCCGTTTGCGGCCCCGCCCGTCGCATGCTCGTCGAGATTGGCGGAAAAGCCATGGGCGTCGGTGTTGCCGCCGCACAAAATTCCGCCCTCGAGCCAAAGCGTGTTGACGGCGCCGATCTGTTCGGCCGCGTCGTCGCGGCGCGCCGCCAGCGCGAAGGCGGCCTCCTTGTGCGGGATGGTGACGTTGCCGCCACGATAGCCATTCGCCTCGAGTGTTTCGACGAATTCGGCAAAAGCCTCCGGCGCAACGTCGATCGCCCGGTAGCTACCGTCGATGCCGTATTTCGCCAGCCAGTAGCCGTGGATCTTCGGCGACCGCGAATGCGCGACCGGATGACCGGTGACGAAGGCCTTTTTCGCGGCCTCAGCCATCGATGGCTCCGAACTCGCGCAGCTTGGCCAGGACAGGCAGCAGCGGCAGGCCGACAATGGTGAAATAGTCGCCCTCTACTCTTTCGAACAGCTGGATGCCCTCGCCTTCGATCTGGTACGCGCCGACGCTGGACAGCGCCTTGGCGCCTACCCGCGCCAGATGGCGGCCGATGAAGGCCGGATCGAGCTTTCGCATGGTCAGGCTGGCGACGCCGACATGCCGCCACAGAACTGCGCCGTCGCGGGCCAGCACTACGGCGCTGTTGAGTTGATGGGTCCTGCCCGACAGCGCCAGGAGATGGCGGCGGGCGGCTTCCATGTCGGCCGGCTTATGAAACACTTCGTCGCCGAGCGACAGCGTCTGGTCGCAGCCGAGCACCAGGGCGCCCGGCTTTCGCTCGCTGACCTCGGCGGCCTTGGCCTCGGCCAGCACCAGTGCGACGTCCTCGGGCGAGATACCGCTGCCCTGCAAGGGCGCTTCGAGCGCGCGCTCGTCGACTGCCGCCGGAACCGCCTCGACCGCCACGCCGGCATGGACAAGCAACGCCTTGCGGAACGGGCTGCCGGAGGCAAGGATGATTTTTTCGGCCATTTTTGTCGCCTGCTTCTTCCTTCTCCCCTTGTGGGAGAAGGTGGATTGGCGCGCAGCGCCAAGACGGTTGAGGGGTGTTGGAAGGATCGCCGTCGGTGCCAGGCTGGAACACCCCTCATCCGACCTCGCTTCGCGAGGCCACCTTCTCCCACAAAGGGGAGAAGGAAAGGGCCGCCCACAGCACAAGCGCCCGAACCTAGCGCGTCTTTCCCCGCAGGGCAACGATCGCCGCCGCCGTCTCCTCGATCGAGCGGCGGCTGACGTCGATCATCGGCCAGCCGTGCCGGGTGCAGATCTGGCGGGCGTAGGCGAGTTCCTCGCTGATCGCCGCGCGGTCGACATAGTCGGTCGGCTCGTAGGCACTGGTGTTGCCGAGGATGCGGTTCTGGCGCACCTGCGAGATGCGCTCGGCGGTGGCGATCAGCCCGACGATCAGCGGCTTCGTGGCGTTGACCAGGCTTTCCGGCACCGGCACGCCGATCACGATCGGGATGTTGGCGGTCTTGATGCCGCGATTGGCGAGATAGATGCTGGTCGGCGTCTTCGAGGTGCGCGAAATGCCGACGAGCACGATGTCGGCGTCGTCCATATTGGCAGGCAGCTGGCCGTCATCATGCTCCATGGTGAAGTTGAGCGCGTCGATGCGGCGGAAATATTCGGCGTCCAGCACATGCTGGGCGCCGACACGGCGGCCGGCCGGCGTGCCGAGATAGGACTGGAAGACGGTCAGCACCGGTTCCAGCACGGAGACGCAAGGCAGGCCCATGGCGGCGCAGCGTTCGTCGATGCCGCGGGCGAGCTTCTGGTCGACGACCGTATAAAGGATGATGCCCGGCTCCTCCTCGATGTCCTCGAACACTTTCGTCACCTGCTTTTCGGTGCGGATGAGCGGGTAGATATGCTCGATGGCGCGCGCATCCTTGTATTGCGCCGAAGCCGCGCGCCCGGCCGCCAGCAGCGTTTCACCGGTGGCATCGGAAATCAGGTGAAGGTGAAAGAAGCTCTGGGGTTTGTTCACAGGGGTACGTTCCAAGCTGTGGGCCGATGTGGATAAGGTCGGTCGGAAAGATCGGCCGGTTCGGGGCGACTGTATCAGATGCCAGTTTGTCCACAATTCGATGCGCTGCCGGCTTCGTCGGGCGGCTGGGGACAAGTCCGGGGACGGGCTTTTTCGACTCGGTCTCATCCACAGGGTCATTTTCTCCAGGCGGGCGGTAACGCATTGTTCCGAGTCGGCAATTTCCGACTGTCCCCAAAGTCCTCCTATCCGGCAGAAGAAGCACGCGACAATATGCTGGCTGGCCTTTTCCGGGGCAAGGCGGGACAGCAGACAACCACCGATACCAACAGACTCTTAGAATCATAAGATTCCTAGAAATAGAATATTTAATTATAGAGAAGCCTGGAGAGGCGGAGGATTTGACTCTTTGGCAGGCCCTGGAAGAGATCATGAGCGGTCGTTGCGGATAGGCCTTCAGCTGCCAATCTCTGACGTTAGGGATTGGCCGACTCCGCCCCTCCCTTCGTCATCCCAGGGCGGAGCGAACGCGAAGCGGAGCGCAGACCCTGGGATCCATGCCGTGACACCTGCCGAAAAACGCGGCGGCGCAAAACTAAAGCTGCACTGTCCGCCGGCATCGAGGTTCTGCACTGCCACGGCGCTCCGATGTCACGGCATGGATCCCAGGGTCTGCGCCGCGTCGCTTCGCTCCTTGCTCCGCCCTGGGATGACGAAGGTGACAACATCGGAAAAGCGAGCGCTGAATGCCTGAAAACCGCATCATGCTGGACGTGTTGAGAGGCAAGACGGTATCTCCGGCGCCGCTCTGGATGATGCGGCAGGCCGGCCGCTATCTGCCGGAATATCGCGAGACACGCAGGCGGGCCGGATCGTTCCTCGATCTTTGCTATAATCCGGATCTTGCCGTGGAAGTGACGCTGCAGCCGATCGAGCGTTTCGGCTTCGATGCATCGATCCTGTTTTCCGATATCCTTGTCGTGCCGCATGCGCTGGGCCGCGACGTGCGCTTCGAGGAGGGCCGCGGACCGCTGCTGACGCCGATCTCGGCCGCGGAGATTGCGGCTCTCGACGGCGAAACGTTTCACGTGAATCTCGAACCGGTTTACGAGACGGTCAGACGATTGCGGACAAGACTGCCTGATCAAACGACGCTGATCGGCTTCTGCGGCGCGCCATGGACGGTAGCGACCTATATGATCGCCGGCCACGGCACCTCGGACCAGGCGCCAGCGCGGCTGTTTGCCTATCGCGAGCCGGCGGCTTTCCTGCAATTGCTGAAAGTGCTTGCCGATCACTCGGCTGCCTATCTGATCCGGCAGATCGAAGCCGGCGCCGATGTGGTGCAGATCTTTGACTCGTGGTCCGGCGTGCTCGACGAAGTTTCTTTCGAGGCGTTTTGCGTCAGGCCGGTGACGGAGATCGTCAGGCAGGTCCGGGCCGTCCATCCCGACATTCCGATCATCGGCTTTCCCAAGGGCGCCGGCGCCCATTACCGCAGCTATCGCCAAAAAACCGGTGTGACCGGGCTGGGGCTCGACTGGACCGTGCCGTTGACGACGGCGAAGGAACTGCAGCGCGACGGCGCCGTACAGGGCAATCTCGATCCGTTGCGGCTGGTGGCCGGCGGCAAGGCGCTTTCTGACGGTGTCGACGCAATCCTGGAAGCACTGGGCGATCGACCGCTGATCTTCAATCTCGGCCACGGCATCACGCCGGAAACGCCGATCGCGCATGTTGAGGCGATGGTGAAACTGGTGCGGGCGCATCGATGACCGACATGAACAACGCCAACAGTGGTGCGGGCAGCAGCGGTGGTGCAGCGATGCGTCGAGCATCGATCGCCATCGTCATCTTCCTCGTCCTGGCGGCGCTTCTGTTCCTGTTCGGGCCGGATGATTTCTATCCTTGGGCAAAGGCGATCCATGTCATCGCCGTCATCTCGTGGATGGCGGGCATGCTCTATCTGCCGCGGCTGCTGGTTTATCATGCCGATGCGGAAAAAGGCTCCGTCCAGTCGGAGACCTTCAAGGTGATGGAGCGCCGGCTGCTGCGCGGCATCATCAATCCAGCCATGATCATCACCTGGGCGTTCGGCCTCTGGCTGGCCTGGAAAGGTTTTGGTTTTCAGGGCGGCTGGCTGCATGCCAAGATCGCCGCGGTGCTCGGCCTCTCGGCGGTTCATGGCTACCTCGCCGGCGCGGTACGCAAATTCGCCGAGGACCGCAACGAAAAGCCCGCGAAGCACTGGCGGATCGTCAATGAGATCCCCACATTGCTGATGATCGTCATCGTCGTGCTGGTCATCGTGAAGCCGTTTTGAGCTTCGTCCTCAGCGAATATCCTGTAACGCCGACGATTGGCGAACCATCAATGAGAGCGTCCCCTCTCCCGTCTCTATACGAGGAGAGGATGCCGGCAGGCAGGTGAGGGGCAGCGCAAACCTGAAGCCGGTTGGCGGCCACAAAAGGCGACTTGCTCTTTCAGTCGACCAACGATAAAAGACGGGTCTTCCTTCCCGTCATGCGCCGCCCCATTCATCGCTTCGGCCGCGCCCGGCATTTGTCGCATCCCGCCGATATTTTCCCCATACTTACTCACTCAGAGTCCGTCTAATGATGCAAGAAATGAAACTCACAGAGTTCAAGAACAAGAAACCGCCAGAGCTGATCGCTTATGCCGAATCGCTCGAGGTCGAGAACGCCAGTGTCATGCGCAAGCAGGAACTGATGTTCGCGATCCTGAAGCGGCTGGCGACCCAAGATATCGAGATCATCGGTGACGGCGTCGTCGAAGTGCTGCAGGACGGGTTTGGCTTCCTGCGCTCGGCCAATGCCAATTACCTGCCAGGCCCGGACGATATCTATATCTCGCCGTCGCAGATCCGCCGGTTCTCGCTGAAGACCGGCGACACCGTCGAGGGCCCGATCCGCAGCCCGAAGGAGGGCGAGCGCTATTTCGCGCTGCTCAAGGTCAACACGATCAATTTCGACGACCCGGAAAAGATCCGCCACAAGATCCATTTCGACAATCTGACGCCGCTTTACCCGACCTCGCGGCTGAAGATGGAAATGGACGTTCCGACCTCGAAGGACATCTCGGCCCGCGTCATCGACCTGGTGGCGCCGCTCGGCAAGGGCCAGCGCGCCCTGATCGTGGCGCAGCCGCGCACCGGCAAGACGGTGCTGTTGCAGAACATCGCCCATTCGATCACCACCAATCATCCCGAATGCTACCTGATCGTGCTGTTGATCGACGAGCGGCCGGAAGAAGTCACCGACATGCAGCGCTCGGTGAAGGGCGAGGTCGTCTCCTCGACCTTCGACGAGCCGGCGGTGCGCCACGTCCAGGTCGCCGAAATGGTGATCGAGAAGGCCAAGCGCCTGGTCGAGCACGGGCGCGACGTCGTCATCCTGCTGGATTCGATCACCCGCCTCGGCCGCGCCTACAACACCGTGGTGCCGTCGTCCGGCAAGGTGCTGACCGGCGGCGTCGACGCCAATGCGCTGCAGCGGCCGAAGCGCTTCTTCGGCGCCGCCCGCAACATCGAGGAAGGCGGCTCGCTGACCATCATCGCCACCGCGCTGATCGACACCGGCAGCCGCATGGACGAGGTCATCTTCGAAGAGTTCAAGGGCACCGGCAATTCGGAAATCGTGCTCGACCGCAAGGTGGCGGACAAGCGCATTTATCCGGCCATGGACATCCTCAAGTCCGGCACCCGCAAGGAAGATCTTTTGGTCGCCCGCCAGGACCTGCAAAAAATCTTCGTGCTGCGCCGCATCCTGGCGCCGATGGGCACCACCGACGCCATCGAGTTCCTCATCGACAAGCTCAAGCAGACCAAGACCAACGCGGATTTCTTCGATTCGATGAATACGTAAGGGGCTGGCGCCTCTTGCCTTCTCCCCCGGTGGGAGAAGGTGGATCGGCGCAGCATCCCCTCTCCTATCCGCGCCGCAACCGACGCTCGAGTTCCTCGGCGTCCGTTATCACCGGCAAGCAGACCTGCCCCGTGCACAGCCAAGCGCCGGGCTTGCTCGTTGGCGGCAGAACGCCGTCTGGCAGCAACGGCAGGTTTGTCGCCGAGCCGACCGGCACGATCGTGTCGATCCGGCGCGGGTCCGGATTTCGATTCGCAACCGGAACAAGCCCCGGATTCTCTGGGCTATCCACCAGCACCAGCTTCAACGGCTCGAGTGCCAAGGCACAGGCGTTGACGATTCCCGCCTGGCCATAGGCCTGATGCACCGCCCGGCCGGCCGCGTGTTCGGCGACCTTCCAGGTTTTTTCCTGCAATTCGGGAGCGCCGGAAAGCGACGACAACCGGACCATGGCCTCGATGATCTGGCTGGTGGCTGACGGAATGGCCTCGTCGGCATCGCCCCTGATGCGGATCGGCACGTCGCTGCTGTCCGACGCGGTGAGATAGTAGCCGGTGTTGTTCTCATCACTATGCCATTGGTCGAGCTGCGCGATGAATTGGCCGGCCAGTTCGGCATAGCTCGATGTGCCGGTAGCCTCGAACAGCGAGATCGCGGCGTTGGCCATGGCGGCGTAGTCGCTCGACAGCGCCGGAAACAGCTTCTTGGCGCCTAGCATCGAATGTGGCAGGCGACCGTCTCGACCGGCACTGGCAATGGCGGCAAAGGCCTGTTCCGCTGCCTCGATCCAGTCGATCCGTTTCAGCGCGCGCCCGGCTTCGGCGAGAGCGGCGATCACCAGGCCGTTCCAGTCGGTCAGGATTTTTCCGTCGCGCCCGGGCCTGACGCGCTGCTCCCTGGCTGCCAGCAGTTTTTCTCTGAGCGCAACGAGCCGGTCGCGATCGGCGATGCTTTGTGTTTGCTGGGCCGCAGTCCGGTGGATGATCGGCTTGCCCTCCCAGCCTTGCGGGCTGGAAAGCGTGAAGTATTGGAAAAACAACGCCGATTCGTCACCGAGAGCAGTTTCGATCTCATCCCTGCTCCAGGTGTAGAACAACCCCTCCTCGCCCTCGCTGTCGGCGTCCAGGCTGGCAGCGAATGCGCTGCCTTCGACGCGCATCTCGCGCAACAGCCAGTCGACCGTCTCTTCGATTCGTATCCGGAACAATTCGTTGCCGGTTGCCGCATAAGCCCAGTTGCACAGCCGGATGAGCTGTGCGTTGTCGTAGAGCATCTTTTCGAAATGCGGCACCAGCCATTCGGCATCGGTCGAATAGCGGCTGAGGCCGCCGCCGACATGGTCATAGATGCCGCCTGCCAGCATCTTTTCGAGGCTGAGCAGGACAGCGTCGCGGTGGGCTGTGGCGCCGTCGCGCAGCCAGGACAGCCACAGCGTCTGCATGAACGGCGCATTGGGGAATTTGGGCGCGCCGCGCAGGCCGCCCAGATCCCTGTCGATCATGCCGTCGACGCCGTTGGCGAGTGTCGCGAGCGTGTCGCGGTCGAGCACCGCCTTGGCATGGCTGCCCGCCAGCCGCGCCTCGACATGCGTGGTCAGGCCGTCGGCGCTTTGGTTAACGCTTCCTTTCTTCTCCCGCCACGCCTTGTCGACCGCCTCCAGCACCTGGACGAAACCCGGGCGGCCGTAGCGGGCCTCGAGCGGAAAATAGGTGCCGCCCCAGAAAGGTTTTCCATCCGGCGTCAAAAACATGGTCAGCGGCCATCCGCCCTGCTCGCCCATCGCCGACAATGCGGCCATATAGATCTGGTCGATGTCCGGCCGCTCTTCGCGATCGACCTTGATATTGACGAACAGACGGTTCATGACGGCGGCGACGTCGCCGTTCTCAAAACTTTCGTGCGCCATGACATGGCACCAGTGGCAGGCGGCGTAGCCGACTGAGAGCAGGATCGGCCGCTCGAGCGCCTTGGCTTCGGCGAGAGACGCCGGCGACCACGCCCGCCAATGCACCGGGTTGCCGCTGTGCTGCTGCAGATAGGGGCTGGCCTCTTCGGCAAGCAGGTTTTTCGCGGGCAACGTCACTGTTGATAACTCGGCAATCTGTTGGTGAACAAGCGAAGCTAGGGCGGTTGTGCTGGGTCGGCAAATGATTTCAGGTAATTCCATTGTTGCCCTGTCGAGCGGCCGCCTGCCCGCCGGGGTTGCCGTGATCCGCATTTCCGGCCCGCAAAGTCGATTCGTCGTAGAAACGATTGCTGGCCCCAAGGTCAAGAACCGTGTTGCCGCCTATCGCCAGTTCAGGGCGCCGGACGGATCGGTGCTCGACAGCGGGCTGGTCGTTTTCTTTGCCGGCCCAAACAGCTTTACCGGCGAGGATGTCGCTGAATTCCACGTCCATGGCGGGCGGGCCGTGGTGGCGAAGATGCTGGAGGTGATCGCCGGCTTCGACGGCGTCAGACATGCCGAGCCGGGCGAGTTCACCCGCCGCGCCTTTCTCAATGGCAAGGTCGATTTGGTCGAGACCGAGGCGCTGGCCGATCTCGTCAATGCCGAGACTGAGGCGCAGCGGCGTTTTGCCGTCCAGAATGCCGAAGGCGTGCAGAGCGAGCTCTACCTCGCCTGGCGCCGCCGGCTGATTCATGCGCGCGCGATGATCGAGGCAGAAATCGATTTTGCCGACGAAGACGATGTGCCCGGTTCCGTTGCAGAGACGGTCTGGTCCGACGTCCGCGCGATGATCGGCGAGATCGAGCGTCATGTCCAAGGCTTCCGGGCCGCCGAAATCATCCGTGACGGCTTTGAGGTCGTCATTCTTGGCGCGCCGAACGCCGGCAAATCGAGCCTGTTCAACGCTTTGGTCCGGCGCGATGCGGCGATCGTCACCGAGGAGCCCGGCACCACCCGCGATCTGCTCGAGGTGGTGCTGGACCTGGAGGGGATGCGCATAAGAGTGACCGATACCGCCGGCCTGCGCGATACGCCCGGCAGGATTGAGGCGATCGGCATCGAAAGAGCAAGGAGCAAGGCCGGCACTGCCGATTTGTTGCTGATGCTGGAGGATATGGTGGAGCCGGTGCCGATCGGCGCAATACCACCTGATGTCCCGGCCTTGAGGATCGGGACGAAGGCCGATTTGCTGCGGGATGAATCGCTTGTGGCGCGCTACGACGCGGTTATCTCGACCAAGGACGGCACCGGGCTGGCGGAATTGCTGGTCGAGATCGGCCGTCGCGCCGCAGCGCAGGTCGGCCAGGCCGGTGAGATCCTGCCTTCGCGGCTGCGGCACGTCGAACTGCTCAACGAGACGAAGCACTTCCTGCTGGTGGCAGCGGCAGAGCATGGACGCGGGCAGGAACTGCGGGCAGAGGAATTGCGGCTGGCGGCGGATCGGCTTGGCCGCATCATTGGGGCGGTCGATGTCGAGGACATGCTCGACGTCATCTTTGCGCAGTTCTGCATCGGCAAATGACTCACGTGAAACATTGCGGGCCGGCCAGCTCTGGGTGATTCACGTGAAACACCACGCGATTAGCTCGAAGGCATTGTTTCACGTGAAACGATCCACGGTCCCCGAGGCGGGATCGAATTTCAGACTTAGCGCTGCCCTCATTGCCCTGCCGGGCATTTCTCCCCGTCTAGTGACGGGGGAAAGACACAACCGTCGACGGTTTCCCAATCACCAGCGTTGCAAAAGACCCGTCGTTGCTGCGGCTAGCCCGCTTCTCCCCGTCACTATACGGGGAGAAGGTGCCGGCTTGACACCACGTCCTGACGGGGACATGTGTCGGTCAACCTGAATCTGGAACCCTAAAAATGACCGATCACTATGATGTGGTTGTGGTGGGCGGCGGCCATGCTGGTTGCGAGGCGGCCAGTGCTGCCGCGCGCGCTGGCGCGAAGATTGCCCTGGTGACGCTGCGCTTCGAGACGATCGGCGTCATGTCGTGCAATCCGGCGATCGGCGGGCTCGGCAAGGGCCATCTGGTTCGCGAGATCGATGCCATGGACGGGCTGATGGGGCGCGTCGCCGATGCGGCCGGCATCCAGTTCCGTCTGCTCAACCGCCGCAAGGGCCCGGCAGTTCGCGGGCCGCGGACGCAAGCCGACAGAAAACTCTATCGGCTCGCCATGCAAGCGGCGATACGCGAACAGGCCGGCCTCGACGTGGTCGAGGGCGAGGTCCTGGATTTCGAAATCGCCAATGAGCGCCTGGCGGCGGTGCTGCTGGCGGATGGCCGCCGGTTTGGCTGCGGCGCCGTGGTGCTGACCACCGGCACTTTCCTGCGCGGGCTGATCCATATCGGCGAGAAGAAGATCGTTGCCGGCCGCATGAACGAGCAGGCCAGCCTCGGCCTGTCGGCGACGATGAGCCGCGCCGGCTTCAAGCTCGGACGGCTGAAGACCGGCACGCCGCCGCGGTTGGACGGACGAACGATCGATTGGGCGTCGCTGGAGAGCCAGGCGGCGGATGACGACCCGGTGCCGTTCTCGCTGATGACCGACCGCATCGACAATCCACAGATCCATTGCGGCATCACGCGCACGACGGCGGCTACACATGAGCTGATCCGCGCCAATCTGGGCCGTTCGGCGATGTATTCCGGCTCGATCGAAGGGGTGGGGCCGCGTTACTGCCCGTCGATCGAGGACAAGATCGTCAAGTTCGGCGACCGCGAAGGCCACCAGATTTTTCTCGAGCCGGAAGGGCTGGACGACGATACCGTCTACCCGAATGGCATTTCGACCTCGCTGCCCGAGGACGTGCAACTCGACATTTTGAAGACCATCCCGGGTCTGGAACGTGCAACGATGCTGCAGCCCGGCTATGCCATCGAGTACGATCATGTCGATCCGCGCGAGCTCAAGCCGACGCTGGAAACCAAGCGGATCGCCGGTCTTTTTCTGGCCGGGCAGATCAACGGCACCACCGGTTACGAGGAGGCGGGGGCGCAGGGGTTGTTGGCCGGCCTCAACGCCGCGCGCAAAACGTCGGCAAGCGACCAGATCGTGCTCAGCCGCACCGAGGCCTATATCGGGGTGATGGTCGACGACCTGACCAGCCGTGGCATCGCCGAACCGTATCGGATGTTCACTTCGCGGGCCGAGTTCCGGCTGTCGCTGCGCGCCGACAATGCCGATGAGCGGCTGACGCCGCTGGCGATCAAGCTCGGGATAGCCTCGCAGGAGCGGATGCAACGGTTTAGCGATATCGTGCAGAACCTTGAAAATGCGAGGGACCTTGCGCTTGGCTTCACCATGACCCCGAATGAAGCGGCGCGTCATGGGCTGGAGATCAACCGGGACGGGGTGCGCCGCTCGGCCTATGAATTGCTGGCCTATCCCGGCGTCGACGTCGCTTGGCTGGCCCGGATCGCCCCGCAGTTTGCGGGCATTGACAGCAAAACGGCAGAGCGCCTTGAAACGGAAGCGAAATATTCAGTCTATCTCGACCGCCAGCAAGCCGACGTCACGCAGATCAGGCAAGAGGAGAGCCGATTGATCCCGGCGTCGCTCGACTTTGCTTCCGTTCCGGGCCTGTCCAACGAGCTGAAGCAAAAGATGCTGTCGGGCCAGCCGCGCTCGATCGCCGACGCACAGCGTATGGAAGGCATGACGCCGGCGGCACTGGCAATCATTGTCGCGCATGTCCGCAACGCCGAGGCTGCCACGCGAAGGAATGTTGCGTGAGCGCTGCCTCATGGGCCGGCCTGCAATCGGCTGCCGGTCCGGTTTCACGTGAAACATTCGAACGCCTGGTAGAGTTCGAGACGGTCTTTCAGAAATGGAACCGCCGGATAAACCTGGCGGCGCAGTCGACGCAGGGCGACGTCTGGCGCCGCCACATCCTCGACAGCGCGCAGCTGGCGCGAATCAAACCAGACGCGAAGCGCTGGCTCGATCTCGGCTCCGGTGGCGGTTTTCCCGGCCTGGTGCTGGCGTTCCTGTTTGCCGAGCGCGACGGCGCCAGCATCGACCTGGTTGAAAGCAATCGGAAAAAGGCATCGTTCCTGCAAGCAGTCGTCGGCCAGTTCAACCTGCCGGCCAGGGTCGTCGCACGGCGCATCGACGACGCGTATCCGTTTGTTTCAACACCTCAAATCGTTACCGCCAGAGCGCTGGCGTCGCTTCCGGTGTTGCTCGAACTGGCGGCGCCGTGGCTGACGACGGGCACCTGCGGCCTGTTCCACAAAGGCCGGGATTACCGAACCGAATTGGCAGAAAGCGCTCAACGATGGTCGTTCGATCTGGTAGAACATGCCAGCGCGACCGACGCTCATGGCGTCATCCTCGAACTGTCTGATTTGCGCCAACTGACTTAGATCGGCGACCTCGGCATGAATTTCTGGCATAGACCCATGATGAAGAATGGCCCCCGAATCATCACCGTAGCCAACCAGAAGGGCGGCGTCGGCAAGACGACGACCGCCATCAATCTGGCCACGGCGCTGGCGGCGATCGGCGAGCGGGTGCTGATCGTCGATCTCGACCCGCAAGGCAACGCCAGCACCGGTCTCGGCATCGACCGGCGCGACCGCACCGTTTCCTCCTACGACGTGCTGACCGGCGAGCTCGATCTGGAGGCGGCGGCGATCCCGACGGCGGTGCCGGGACTGTCGATCGTGCCGTCGACGCTCGACCTGCTCGGCATCGAAATGGAGATCGCCTCGGCGCCGGACCGGGTGCTGCGGCTGCGCAACGCCTTGAGCGCCTCGGCCGAGCGCTCGGCGAATTTTGGCTATGTGCTGATCGATTGCCCGCCGTCGCTCAATCTGCTGACGCTGAACTCGATGGCGGCAGCCGATTCGGTGCTGGTGCCGCTGCAATGCGAGTTCTTTGCGCTCGAGGGCCTGAGCCAGCTTTTGGAGACGGTCGAGCAGGTCCGCCGCTCGATCAATCCCGAGCTGACCATCCAGGGCATCGTGCTGACCATGTTCGACGGGCGCAACAACCTCGCCAACCAGGTGGTGCAGGACGTGCGGGCGCATATGGGCGACAAGGTCTATGAAACCGTCATCCCGCGCAATGTGCGCGTCTCCGAGGCGCCGTCCTACGGCAAGCCGGCGATCCTCTACGACCTCAAATGCTCCGGCAGCCAGGCCTATCTGCAGCTTGCCTCCGAGGTGATCCGCCGCGAGCGCAAACTGCGCGCCGCTTAGAAGCCGAATTGATACCGAAACGATCTGGACAGACGATGAGCGAAGACCTTTCGAGAAAAAGACTGGGCCGGGGACTGGCGGCGCTGATCGGCGAAATCGATCGTCCGGCAGTAGTGGAAAAGCCGGGCATGAATGCCGACGGCAAGGTGCCGATCGAGTTCCTTAGCCCGAACCCAAAGAATCCACGCCGGCATTTCGGCGACGCCGACCTGACCGATCTTGCCCAGTCGATCCGCGAACATGGCGTGGTGCAGCCGGTGGTGGCGCGGCCATCGCCGACGCAGGCTGGCCGCTACGAGATCATCGCCGGCGAGCGGCGCTGGCGCGCCGCGCAGCGCGCCGGGCTGAGCGAGATCCCGATCATCGTGCGCGATGTCAACGATCGCACCGCGCTCGAGCTGGCGATCATCGAAAACGTCCAGCGCACCGACCTCAATCCGGTCGAGGAGGCGATGGGCTACCAGCAGCTGATCGACGATCACGGCTACACCCAGGCCGATCTCGGCCAGGTGATCGGCAAGAGCCGCAGCCATGTCGCCAACACGCTGCGGCTGTTGAAGCTGCCGGACGTGATCCGCGACATGCTGGTCGACGGCGCGCTGTCGGCCGGCCATGCCCGTACATTGGTGACGGCGCAGGATCCGGTGGGCCTGGCCAAGCGCATCGTCGAGGACGGGCTTTCGGTGCGCCAGGCCGAAGCGCTGGCGCAGATGCCGGCGGGTGCGCCGACGGTGAAGCGACAGCCTGCAGCACCGGTGCAAAAGGATGCTGATACGCGGGCGCTGGAAAAGTTCATGACCGACACGCTCGGCATGTTCGTCACGATCGAGCACAACGAGCGCGGCGGCGTGATCAGCGTCGCCTATCGGACGCTGGAGCAACTCGACGAGCTTTGCCGGCGGCTGAAGCAGGAGCAGTAGTTAGCCGGCAAAGAGCCTAGGGGGTCCCGCTTGCTTTAGACGAGGATCGGCGACCTTATAGGCTACCTGCTCCAGCGTTTGCGCCGCCCCTCACCTGCCTGCCGGCATCCTCTCCCCGTATAGTGACGGGGAGAGGGGGCTGTCATCGACGGCTTCGCCAATCACCAACGTTGCAGATAAGAGGCCGGCAGGGCAATGAGGGGCGGCGATTGCCAGCCCTTCCCTTTTCCAGCGCCGGTGATTGGCGAAATCGTCGAGGCTGCTGATCTCCTCCCTGAGGGGGAGATGGCCGGCAGGCCAGAAGGGGTCGCCTCACATCAAGCGCCGGCACCTTGCTGAAGCGAAGAAGATGTCGGCGCTCCACGCGCTGCGACCCCCTCTGTCGCCTTCGGCGACATCTCCCCCTCAAGGGGGGAGATCAGGTGCGCGCCAGTCTTGCGCTCTCCACGGCGATGCCGAGCAGCGCCTGTCGGGCCAGCGCGACCGCGAGGTCCGGCCGGCGCCGGGTCTGCAGCACCGCCGTCTGCAGGCGGTTGAGCGCGCGGGCGAGCGCCTCGCTGCTCCAGCGTTCGAGGGCTTTTTCGACCAGCTTGCGCCGCGCGAAAAAAACCGGCGGGCGCGCCGCGGCGACGACCGAAGCGGCGTTGCGGCCGCCGGCGTCCATCAGGCCGCGCATTGCCTGGATCGCCTGCAGCTGCCGCATCGCCGACGACAGCACCAGAAATGCCTGGCCGCCGGACTGGCAGTGACGGGTGAAGGCTATGTCGAAGTCGCCGACCTTGCCGTCGAGCAAAGCATCGACGGCGTCATCGAAGGACAGGCCAGAGACGTCGCCCGACGTCGCCTTGACGTCATCGAGGCCGATTTCGCTCTGGCCGTGGGCATAGAGCACCAGCTTTTCGATCTCGCCGCGCGAGGCCAGCCGGTCACCACCGAGGTTGCGGCGCAGCGCCTGGCGGGCTTCCAGCGTCATCGACATGCCGGCCTTGCGCAATTCGTCGTCGATGACCGTATCGATGTCCCGCGCCTCGTCGGTGTAGCACGGCAGCGCCATGGCAATGTCCGCCGCCTCGACAATGGCGCGCAGCCCGACGCCCTTCTTCAGGTCGCCGGCCTCGATCAGGATAATGGCGTCACGCGGCGGCTCCGCGGTCAGCGCCTTGACGTCGTCGGCAAGCGCCTTCTGGCCGGACGCATTGCGCACCCAGAGCAGGCGCCGGTCCGAAAACATCGGCACGGTGCGGGCCTCGTCGAGCAGGCGGCCCTCGTCGCGATCGACTTCCGAACCGTCCAGCCTGACCACGGAGAACGGATCGTCGAGCGGCAGGCCGGTCTTGCCGGCAAAGGCGCGGGCGCGCTCGGCGACCAGCCCGCGATCGGGCCCGTAGAGCAGGACGATCGAGACACGCGGGTCCGGCCGCGCCAACCACGAATCGACCTCGTAACCTTTCTTCTGTGCCATGGGTTATGGGTTAGCATGATGCGGGCGCCGGGTGAAACGATAGGTGGGCAATCGCTGCGGACAAACGTTGAGGAGCGTGATCCCCCCACAAGGGGGAAGATTGGCAGCTCCGGCCGCCGTGCTCAGCCTCAATCCGAGGCCTTGTCCAATCTGGCGGGAAACCCGGCGCAATCATGCGCCAAATTGCGCGCAGAGCCGGAAGATCGACAAGAAATTTCGCTGACATATCTTCATCCTGGCTAGTGCTGCTGCCGGCGCGGTGGTTGGCCGGAAGCCTTGCCCGACGAATTGGCACTGGTCTCCCGGTGTGCAAGTATCTTGGCCGGGCAACATGGGAGGACGAAGGTCATGGCCGATGCGGGAATGTTGCGCTTCCATGTGCCGGAGCCCGAGGTGCGACCGGGCGGAACGCCGGATTTTTCTGATGTGACCATCCCCAAGGCCGGCTCGGTGCCGCGTCCCGAGATCGATGTCGATCCGCGTGATATCCGCGACCTGGCGTTTTCGATCATCCGCGTGCTCAACCGCGCCGGCGAGGCCGTCGGGCCGTGGGCCGGGCTGCTTTCCGACGACGAGTTGCTGGAAGGCCTGCGCCACATGATGACGCTGCGCAGCTTCGACGCGCGCATGCAGATGGCGCAGCGCCAGGGCAAGACTTCCTTTTACATGCAGCACCTCGGTGAAGAGGCGGTGAGCTGCGCCTTTCGCAAGGCGCTGGCGCCGGGCGACATGAACTTTCCGACCTATCGGCAGGCTGGCCTGCTCATCGCCGACGGCTATCCGATGGTTACGATGATGAACCAGATCTATTCGAACGAGGCCGACCCGCTGAAGGGCCGGCAGCTGCCGATCATGTATTCGTCGAAGGAGCATGGTTTCTTCTCGATCTCCGGTAATCTGGCGACGCAATATATCCAGGCAGTCGGCTGGGCGATGGCTTCGGCGATCAGCAATGATTCGAAGATCGCCGCCGCCTGGATCGGCGACGGCTCGACGGCCGAGTCCGACTTTCATTCGGCGCTGGTCTTCGCCTCGACCTACAAGGCGCCGGTGGTGCTCAACGTCGTCAACAACCAGTGGGCGATCTCGACCTTTCAGGGCATTGCCCGCGGCGGCTCCGGCACATTTGCCGCCCGCGGCCTCGGCTTCGGTATTCCGTCGCTTCGGGTCGACGGCAACGATTATCTCGCCGTCCACGCGGTGGCCAAATGGGCGGCGGAGCGGGCGCGGAAAAATCTTGGGCCGACGCTGGTCGAATATGTCACCTATCGCGTCGGGGCGCATTCGAGTTCCGACGATCCGTCGGCCTACCGGCCGAAGGCCGAATCCGACGCCTGGCCGCTCGGCGACCCGATCGTCAGGCTGAAGAACCATCTCATCCAGCGCGCTGTCTGGTCGGACGAGCGCCACACCCAGGCCGAGGCGGAAATCCTCGAAACGGTGATCGCGGCGCAAAGGGAGGCCGAGCGCCACGGCACGCTGCATGCCGGCGGCAAGCCTTCGACGCGTGACATGTTCGAGGGCGTCTATGGTGAGATGCCGCCGCATCTCAGACGCCAGCGCCAGCAGGCGGGGGTCTGACCATGCCAAGACGGACCATGATCGAGGCGATCCGCGACGCCATGGACGTCTCGATGGGGCGCGACGAACGCGTCATCGTGTTCGGCGAGGATGTCGGTTTTTTCGGCGGCGTGTTTCGCTGCACCCAAGGCCTGCAGGCGAAATACGGCAAGAGCCGCTGCTTCGACACGCCGATCAGCGAAGCCGGTATCGTCGGCTCGGCCATCGGCATGGCCGCCTACGGCCTGAAACCTTGCGTCGAGGTGCAGTTTGCCGACTATGTTTATCCGGCCTATGACCAGATCGTCTCGGAGGCAGCGCGGCTGCGCTACCGCTCGAACGGCGATTTCACCTGCCCGATCGTGGTCAGGATGCCGACCGGCGGCGGCATTTTTGGCGGCCAGACCCACAGCCAGAGCCCGGAGGCGCTGTTCACGCATGTCTCCGGCCTGAAGGTCGTCGTGCCGTCCAATCCGCATGACGCCAAGGGTCTTCTGATCGCGGCGATAGAGGATCCCGATCCGGTGATCTTCCTCGAGCCGAAGCGGCTCTACAACGGCCCGTTCGATGGCCATCACGAGCGCCCGGTGACGCCGTGGTCGAAGCATGAGCTCGGCGAGGTCGCCGACGGGCATTATACGGTCCCGCTCGGCCGGGCGGTGATCCGCCGGCCGGGCGCCGCTGTCACCGTGCTGGCCTACGGCACGATGGTCTATGTCGCGCAGGCGGCGGCCGAGGAGACCGGCATCGACGCCGAGATCATCGATCTGAGGACGCTGCTGCCACTCGATCTCGAGACGATCGTCGACTCGGTCAACAGGACAGGTCGCTGCGTGATCGTGCACGAGGCGACGCTGACATCCGGCTTCGGCGCCGAGCTGTCGGCGCTGGTGCAGGAAAACTGCTTCTACCATCTGGAAGCGCCCGTGGTGCGGGTCGCCGGCTGGGACACGCCCTATCCGCATGCGCAGGAGTGGGACTATTTCCCCGGTCCGGCCAGGCTCGGCCGCGCGCTCGTCGAAACGATGGAGGCCTGACGATGGCAGGCAGAGCCTCGGACCAATTGCCAATGGTGGCGCCGCCCCTCATCCGCCTGCCGGCACCTTCTCCCCGTGCAGACCGGGGAGAAGGGACTGGTCGCCACGCCGGCGATCCCCAACTCCCCGTTTTTCACGGGGGTCCGAAGGACGGGCGAGACAAGCGGCTCGCCCCGGAATGGGCAGGGGTGAGGGGCAGCGCAAACGCTTCGGTAGAGGGGACCTGACGATGGGCGAATATGTGATCAAGCTGCCCGATGTCGGCGAAGGCGTCGCCGAGGCCGAACTGGTCGAATGGCAGGTCAAGGTCGGCGATCTCGTGCGCGAGGACGCGGTGCTTGCCGCCGTCATGACCGACAAGGCGACGGTCGAGATTCCTTCGCCAGTCGACGGCGAGATCGTCTGGCTGGGTGCGGAGATCGGCGACACGGTGGCGATCGGCTCGCCCATTGTACGCTTGAAAGTGGCCGGCGAGGGCAATGTGAAGGCAGCTGCGGAGCCGGGTGGCGAGGCGGCCGCCAAGAGCACCGACCGCAGTACCCCAACCCCTGGCCCCTCCCCACAAGGGGGAGGGGGACGCGCCCAGGC